>NZ_QTLK01000003.1:0-298042 GCF_003602705.1 Bacteroides sp. AM16-13 | reverse complement strand
TAAAAAGAGAATCTAACTTTTGTTTAACTTAACAGATGTAGCTAATAGATATGGAAAACAACAAAAAAAATGCTTCATTTATTTCAATTGCTGGTTGGAAAAGAATGCAGCCATTTTCTTTTTTACTTTACGACGATTTTACTAATCAACAAAAATATGTTTAACTTTAAAAAACATGGTATGAAAAAAAACTATGTCACAACTGCTGTTGCCTTACTACTTTTAGCAGGATGTAGCAACGATATTAAAGAAACTGATATTCAGTTTACCGGTGATACGGGAGCGAAAGTTTCTTTTAGTGCAGTAATAAACAATCATGAGGCTAGCAATCTTGTTACAAGAGCTACGGAAACAAACTGGGAGGCGGAAGACTCGGTAGGAATCACTTGTGGTACGGAACAAGTGAATATTCATTACAAATACAAGGGCAATGGTCTTTTTGCAGCAAAAGGAGAAAATGCAGAAGAGATTTGGGTATTAGGTTCCGGAGAGTATGATGTAGTGGCATACGCTCCATTTTCTGGTACATCAGGTGAAGAACAACCTGTATTGGAAGTGACTACAGCCAGTGACAATCAAGCTACAGCAGAAGAACGTGCGAAGATAGATTTTCTTTTTGCTAAAGGGAAGGCTACATCACAAACCCCGAACGTGACATTAGCATTCAATCATGTGATGAGTCGTATTAGATTGGAGTTTCAAGCTGGCGAGGGTGTGGACTTAGCAGATATAACTTGCTATCTTATTGGGCTTAAGAATAATGGTACATTTAATCCTAAAACAGGGGAGACAACAGTCAGTGAAGACCCTGTTACGGACAAAGATGATATATATTGGGATAAAATAGGAGAGCAGGATAATTATACAGTACAAGCTATTTTACTGCCACAGAAGGTGCAAGGCAAAGTAACTATCCAAGCTAGAATGAACGGTTATCTTTATGAAGCCGAGTTTGCTAACTTGACAGAACTGAAATCAGGATTTTCTTATAATTATATCATCAAGACAAATAAATACGAGGACAATAATTATGTGTTGACGATTACAGAACAAACGCAAATAATAGGATGGGAGGATGAAAACCACGATCCTATAACATCCGACCCGAGTATAGCTGAAACTGGAACAGAGATAACCAATCCTAGTTGGAATATTACAGAAGAAACCGTAACTCCACAGCCTGTTGTGAAGTGATCTGTTTACCAATCTAATATAGATAAAAATGCTAAAAATATAAACATGAGATTTATGAAAATATATAATTATATATCAATGCTTTTTCTGGCTGGCGCAGCCGTAGTTGCGTCTTGCTCGCAAAATGAAGAACTGACCGGAGAAACCCCGGATTCTTTGCAGGGATTTCAGATTAGTGTGTCTGATGAAGGATTTATGGACGAAAGTGGTAAGACACGTGCTACAGAGAATGGATATACTACCCGATTTTCTAACGGAGATGCTATCGGTATATTTGCGGTAAGAGGAGAAACGGTGGTAGAGGATATCAAGAATCGGAAATTCACACTGACAGATGGCTATTGGGAATTGACTGATGGAGGGGATCCTATTGAATACAAAGGTTCACAATTTCAGCGGATGACTTTTTATGCATACTATCCGTATAATGCGAATGTGACTTTTGATCCGACGAAGGTGGATCCTTTTGAAACATACGTCAACAATTGGAAAATAGGCAGTGAACAAAATGAAGGAAATTATACACTATATGATTTGATGACCAGTACGGGTAGTGTTCAGGGGGATCGTTTGAAAGGGCAGATCGCTTTTACTATGCAACATCGGATGGCTCTTGCGGTAGTAAAGATGCCTAATTTGACCTATAGCTTTACAAATGGCGGTATAGATGATTATCTGTTACCTTTGGCTGCCGGTTCGTTTACAGTGAACAATACTCAAGCAACTCCTTATTATCAGGAAAGTACGGATACATACCGCTTTTTGGTTAACCCGAATAAGGAATTCTCCATAAAGGGTACTTATACAGGAGTAAGTGAAATGGAATACGAAGCTAAAGGTACTTTGGAAGGAGGAACGGCGAAGATGTATACCATCGAAGATAAGAGTAAGATTAACCATACTTTGCAGGTAGGGGATTATTTTTGTGCGGACGGAAAAATAGTTTCTGTAGATGCGGAAACGGTGCCGGAGAGTGTAATTGGTATTGTATGTTATGTAGGGAATATACAGCCTTCTGTGACGCACGAGGCATATACGGAAACGCAGGATGCTTTGCGCCGTGATCATCCGGGGTGTACTCATGGGTTAGTCGTTGCTATGAATTATGCTGAATATAACGACTCAAAAACTTCCGTATTTTCTCCGCAGTCAAGAGACTATTTTTATGGTAATTGGTTTAATAGTGACGATGACTGGACTGGCAAGTTTATTAATACTGATACAAAGACTACTGATGCTGAAGGTGTAGCAGCTCTGCCATTCTTGGGCTATAATCATACCGAACTAATGATAAACTCTCCTTCATGGGAAAATGCATGTCAAGCGGGTGTGAACTTTGTTCAAGCATATCGTACAAAAGTAGTCGTGCCTAACATTACTTCTGATTGGTTCCTTGCTTCATTGAAAGAATTAGACTTGTTGTTCCGGCTGAAATCAACAATTAATGCGAGGTTAAAAGCAGTAGGAGGAGATGAACTACTTGAAGGTTCTCGCCATTGGAGTAATGCAGAGCGAACTGGAAATACACAAATTGTATACCAACACAATTTTTCTACGGGAGTAATAAATGATAAACGACGTAATGAAGGCGCCGGCTATTTCCGTATGATGCTTGCATTCTAAAATAATGACGGTATATAAAGTCCGTTAAAATTATACTTATATCATGAACATATACATATATGAATAAGAAAAACTTTATAAAGGGGACAACCTTACCTGTCGCTCTGTTTTTCACTATAGCAACTTTTGCACCTGCATGGGGATTGCAAACAGCTTCGGCAGCCATCGAAGTTGTACAGCAGCAAAGTACTATAAAAGGAACAGTAGTAGATAGCCAAGGCGAACCGATAATTGGAGCAAGTGTACTTGCGGAAGGAACATCTAATGGTACAATTACCGATATTGACGGTGTATTTAGAATAAATGTACGTCCCGGTGCGAAATTGAAAGTATCTTTTATAGGTTATACCGATAAAAAAGTAGTAGCGAAAAATGACATGAAAGTCATTCTGGTAGAGGATGTGACAGCACTTGAAGAGGTGGAAATCGTAGCTTATGGTACGCAGAAGAAAGTGACCATGACAGGAGCTATCGCTAGTGTGAAGGGAGAAGAATTGACCCGTGTATCTGTAGGTTCGGTTTCCAATGTATTAGGAGGGCAGATGACAGGTTTGACTACCGTACAATATTCCGGTGAGCCGGGAGCGGATGCCGCTGAAATTTTTATTCGTGGTAAAGCTACTTGGGAAAATTCTTCACCGTTAATTCAGGTAGACGGTGTGGATCGTGAAAGTATGAGTGATATCGACCCGAATGAAATTGAATCCATTTCTATCTTGAAAGATGCTTCGGCAACAGCCGTATTTGGTATTCGTGGAGCAAATGGGGTCATTTTGATTACAACTAAACGAGGAAAGGAAGGAAAGGCGAAAATTTCGTTTACTACTTCTGCTTCTGTATTGATGCCTACAAAAATGGTAGAACAGGCAAGTTCCTATGACTATGCCCGTTTTCATAATCAAATGATGTCCGGTGATGGCAAATCTGCCTTATTTAGTGATGGCGTGATTCAAAAATTTGCAGATGGTTCCGATCCTATTCGTTTCCCAAATATACAATGGGCTGACTATATTATGAAAAGCTCTACGCTTCAGAGCCAGCATAATCTGAACATCTCGGGAGGAACAGATAAAGTACGTTATTTCATCTCTGCAGGTGCTTATACGCAAGGAGGACTTTTTAGTGAGTTTGATCTTCCTTATAATTTAAGCTATCAGTACCGTCGGTTTAACTATCGTACAAACTTGGATATGGATGTCACTAAAACGACTACTTTGTCATTCAATATTAGTGGTAATGTGAATAATTCAGATCAACCGCGTACGAGTCAGGGATCTTCCGGATTGATTAAAAATATGTATTATGCTACTCCTTTCTCCAGTCCGGGAATCATAGACGGAAAATTAGTAAATTCGAGCGATGAGACTTATTCGGACGGGCTGAAATTACCATTTACAGGAGGCACAGGTATGGGATATTATGGAAATGGATTCAGCCAAACCAGTAACAATTCGCTGAATGTAGATGTGATTCTGGATCAAAAAATGGACTTTTTGACTAAAGGACTTTCTTTTAAAGTGAAAGGATCTTATAACAGCTCATTTACAGTTAATAAAGTAGGTTCTGGTGGGTCTATTGCTACATACACTCCTGTATTGATGGATGACGGTAGTATTGCTTATCGTAAGTTTGGAGAGAATACAGATGTGAAGTATTCGTATACTACAGGCAAAGCGCGTAATTGGTATATGGAAGCTAGCTTTAATTATAATCGTACTTTTGGTGATCATACAGTGACAGCTTTATTCTTATATAATCAACAGAAAGAATATTATCCGAAAGTATATTCGGACATTCCTCATGGATATGTCGGATTAGTCGGACGTGTCACTTATGATTGGAAGAGTCGCTATATGGCAGAGTTTAATGTGGGTTATAACGGTTCGGAAAACTTTGCGTCCGATTTGCGCTTTTCTTATTTCCCGGCTGGTTCTATAGGTTGGGTGATGAGTGAAGAGAAGTTTTTCCGTCCTTTGAAGTCGGTAGTTAGCTTTTTGAAATTACGTGCCAGTGTCGGTTTAGTAGGTAACGATAATATTGGGGGATCGCGATTTATGTATATGGCTGATCCATATAATGTCGGTTTAGGTGATTTGGCGAATCGTGTAACAGCAAGTGGAGGAGCGACTAACGCTTGGGGATATGGATTCGGTACAGATAATGGTACTGTTAGTCTAGGGGCACGTGAGGTAGCTAAGAATAATGCTGCTGTGACATGGGAAAAAGCTCTGAAACGGAACTATGGTGTTGATATTAACTTCCTTGATGACCGTCTGAAAACAACCTTTGAATATTATAAAGAACGTCGTAATGACATCCTTTTGCGTGACGGTACAGCTCCGGGAATGTTAGGGTTCATTACTCCCTATTCAAATTTAGGAAGTGTAGACAGTTGGGGCTGGGAACTTTCTTTAAAATGGAACGATAAGATTGGCGATAATTTCCGTTATTGGGCGGGTATTAACCTTTCTTATAATCAGAATGAGATTCTTGAAAAGAAGGAAGCCCCGCAGAATAATTTATATCAATATCAGAAGGGACACCGTATCGGTTCGCGTAGTCAATATGTTTTCTGGCGCTTCTATGATGAGGATACACCTGCGCTATATGAGCAGACATTTAATCGTCCGTTCCCCACTCACGAGAGTATTCTTCAAAATGGAGATGCAGTATATGTTGACTTGAATGGTGACCGTAAGATTGATGCAAATGATGCAAGTTATGACTATGGCTTTACAGACGATCCTGAATATATGCTAGGTATTAATTTAGGATTCAGTTGGAAGAATTTGGAAATAAGTACTCAATGGACAGGGGCCTGGAATGTAAGTCGTATGATTTCGGATGTATTTCGTCAACCGTTTTATTCATCTTCCAATAGCGAGCAGGGAGGATTGTTGGCATACCATTTAGATCATACATGGACACCGGAAAATCCGTCACAATCTTCGGAGTATCCGAGAGCTACCATTGATAATGCAAAGAATAATTATGCTACTTCCACTTTATATGAGAAAGATGCCAAATACTTGCGTTTGAAAACTCTTCAGGTGGCATACAATTTTCACTTCCCATTAATGAAGAAACTTGGACTGAATACATGTCAGTTGGCTTTTGCAGGATATAATTTGTGGACTATTACACCTTATTTGTGGGGTGATCCGGAGGCAAGAGCTACTAATGCACCTTCTTATCCATTGTCCAAGACTTATACGTTGAGCTTGAAATTAGGATTCTAAAATAGATAAAGGAAAGATACAATGAAATTACAAAATAAATGGTTCATCGGTGCAATGTTGGGAGCGGCGGTTTGTTTGGTTTCCACTTCATGTGTGGACGAAATTAAATTCGGAAACTCTTTTTTGGATAAGGCACCGGGCGGAAATGCTACTATTGACACAGTGTTCAATAGTGCGGAATATACGCGCCAATTTTTGAATACCTGTTACAGTAGACAGTATTACGGATTACCTTATAATACGGATAGTAACGGTAATATTCCTGATTCTTCCAGTCCTTATTTAGGAAAGAAGGATGCGCTAACAGACTGCTGGTCACTTTATTTTAGTGATGCGACTGTATATCAGCAGTATTATTTGGGTTCTCTCAATGCCAACTATGGCACGCGTGGTAATATTTTCCCATATACACGGGAAATGGTATGGGAAGTAGTGCGTTGGTGCTGGTTGCTAATGGAAAATATAGATAGAGTGCCGGGTATGGATAATGCTGAAAAAACTCAGTTGGTGGCAGAAGCTAAATGCTTGATTGCGGCGCGCTATTTTGATATGTTCCGTCATTATGGAGGTCTTCCATTGTTATATGCTTCATTCACTGGTACGGAGTCAGGTTATGAAATACCCCGTGCTACGGTAGAGGAGACTGTTAACTACATGATAAAGATGTTGGATGATGCTATCAATTCCGGCGGATTGGTGTGGGCTTATGCTGATGCCGATCTTGCTAGCAAGGCCGGACACTGGACAAAGGCCGGTGCGATGGCATTGAAATGCAAAATCTGGCAATTTGCCGCTTCTCCGTTATTTAACGATGTCAACGGATATGCAGGAGGAAACTCAGAGGCTGAACAGCAACGTCTGGTATGGTACGGCGGCTATCATGCGGAACTTTGGGATAACTGTTTGAAGGCTTGTGAAGCATTCTTTAAAGAGCTGGAGAGTCAAGGCGGGTATAGCCTGAATAAGGCTTCGGAAGAAACACCGGAACAGTATCGTCAGGCATATCGTATGGGGTATATTCGTCAGAACAGCAAGGAAGTCTTACATTCTGTTCGCACGAATATGTCGGACGCTTTCAATTCAAGTTCTTATATGTGGCATTCTTGGGCTGTTCCGTCACTTTGCCGTACTGAATATCCGCCTACACAGGAATATGTGGAGATGTTCCCATGGGCCGACGGCACTCCGTTTGACTGGAAAAAGGCGGAAACAGAAGGTAAGTTGGATGAAATGTTCTTGACCGGAACATTTAAAAATGGAGAACAACTATTGTCGGAAATCGTATTAACCCGTGACCCTCGTCTGTATGAGCATTGCATGGTGAATGGACTACCGAAGATGTTAGACTGGAGTGCCGGAACGATGTCCGGTTTACCTTATGAATTGTGGGTCGGAGGATACGATGAAGGACAAAATGCGGCACTTGAATCTGGTAACTATGCGACCGGTTATAAAAATATGAAATATTATTTGGGAACTGAGTACCAACGTCAGTATACGCACTGGGTTTATCTTCGCTTGTCTGATATTTATTTGACTTATGCGGAGGCTTTGCTTCAAGCTAAGAACGATCACCGGGGGGCTATTAACCAAATGAATATAGTACGTGCCCGCGTGGGATTGAAGAAAGATTTGGCGGAGTGTGTTACAGATAAGAATTTACTTTCTGACAAAGCTGCCTTATTGGAAGAATTGCTGTGTGAACGTGTTCGGGAATTGGGGCTTGAAGATAGCCGTTACTTTGATCTTGTCCGTTACAAACGTGCCGATCGTTTCGAGAAACGTCTGCATGGATTACTTGCCTATCGTTTGGATGATACCGGTAATCGCATGACAGGTAATACAAAATGGAATGAAGGAGATAAGAACAAAGGAGCATTGCAACCTACTCGATTTGAATATGAAAGGTTTGAATTATCTAAACCGGTTCGTCGTTGGTGGACATACGGATTTGATTCCAAATGGTATCTTTCTCCATTCCCGCAAACGGAAATAAACAAAGGGTATGGATTGATTCAGAATCCGGGTTGGTAATGTGAGACAACGAAACAGATTAAAACAATACTTGAATATTGATTTATATGAGAAAAAATAAGATTCTGATACTGGCTTTACTAGTTTGTTTGAGCATTCCGGTCAGAGCGCAGAATACAGACAACAACATTATAGGTATTGTTGTTGATAAATCGGGAAACCCAGTCTATGGAGCGTCCGTTAATGTGGAAGGTGGCGCAGTGGAGACCCGGGTTGAAACTGATAAAGATGGTAAATTTGAGATTGCGGTCGAGAAGGGACAACGCTTGAGTGTCTTTTCTGTCGACAAAGGCTCTACCACAGTTGTGGTAAAGGCTGATGGTCCGATGACTATTGTGATGGGATATGCAGCTCAGACTATTGATGTGGGAGCTAACCGGACATTCAATCGTCATGAATCAACAGCAGCTGTTTCTACCACCTATAATGAAGAGTTTAATAAGCGGTCTTCCCGGAATATATCCAATTCTTTATATGGATATGGATTGGGTCTTACTACTTTGCAGAATGCAGCTAGTACAGGTTTAATGGCAGATCCTACCTTTTATGTACGTGGTTTGCAGAGCTTGTCAAGTAGTACACCGCTTGTGCTGGTTGACGGTTTGGAACGAGACATGAGCTTGGTGAGTCCGGAAGAAGTAGAATCCGTGTCCATCCTGAAAGATGCTGCGGCTGTGGCATTGTACGGATACAAAGGAGTGAACGGTGCGATCTTGATTACGACGAAGCGTGGTAAGTACAAAACAAAAGAGATAACGTTTACGTATGATCACATCATTAACACTCAGTCTCGACGTCCGGAATTTGTAGATGCGGCTACGTATGCTTCTGCTGTGAATGAAGCGCGTGGATATGAAGGTTTGGGAGCTCGATATACTCCGGAAGAAGTCGACGCTTTCCGTAATGGAGTAGGCAGTGGAGGAGCTTCCCGTATGTACCCTTATCTCTATCCTAATGTGAACTGGATTGATGAAACCTTTAAAGACAGAGGAGTTTCTAATAAATACACGATCGAATTCCGTGGAGGAGGAACAAAGTTCCGCTACTATACTATGGCGAATTTATTAACAGACAAAGGGTTTATCAAGACCCCGAATGCAAATGACGGATATTCTACACAGAATATGTATTCACGTGCTAATTTGCGTACAAATCTGGATATTGATTTAACGGGCACTACCAAATTGAAGTTAAATCTTCTCGGAACATTATCCGAATCTCGGATTCCGGGGGCTTCGGTTAACTTATGGGATATGATTTATTCGATTCCTTCTGCAGCTTTTCCGGTTCGTACGGAAGATGGCAGTTGGGGAGGAAGTACCACTTGGGCGGGCACGTCGAATCCTGTCGCACAATCGCAGGGAGCTGCTTATTCTAAAGGACACTCTCGCAGTTTGTTTGCCGACCTTACCTTATCACAAGATTTGTCTGGTTTGCTGAAAGGATTGGGAGCTAACTTTCGTTTAGCTTATGATAACTATTCCAATATTTTAGAAGACCATAGCAAGACTTATACGTATGCCGGTTATGCAACAAGCTGGACAACTAACGGGCCGTTTTATACTGCCATTTCAGGTGGCGAATCCAGTGAAATGGGTTCGGGTGCGGGTATTGACAATTGGGCGCGTCAATTTAATTTTGCAGGTAGTGTAGATTATAATCGTTCATTCCAAAAGTGGGATGTGTATTCTCAATTGAAATGGGATTATGAATATCGTGATTCATACGGTCTGAACACTACTATTTATCGGCAAAATGTTTCTTGGTATAATCATGTAGGTTTCTCTAATCGCTATTATTTGGATCTGGCATTGGTTGGCTCGGCTTCCAGTTTATTGGCACCGGGACATAAATGGGCTTTTTCTCCTACCATTTCTGCTGCTTGGGTACTTTCGGAAGAAAAATGGTTGAAAGATGTGTCTTGGGTGAACTTCTTGAAATTGCGCGCTTCGTTTGGAGTGATCAATGTTGATTATCTGCCTAAAGACGGAAGTACTACCGTATATGACTATTGGGACCAGATTTATACGACTACCGGTACGCAATATAAGTTTAACAGTAGTTACGACTCTGAATTCGGAAGTACTATTATCGGTCGCTTGGCAACTGCTAATTCGACACATGAGAAAGCGTATAAATATAATGTTGGTGTTGATGCTATGTTGTTCAATGGATTGAATGTGACGGCAGAAGGCTATTATCAACGGAGAAAAGATATTTGGGTTTCTTCCGAGGGTAAATATACCGATGTACTGGGAGTTGATGCTCCGTTCGAGAATGCCGGAATCGTTGATAGTTATGGTATGGAACTAGGACTTAACTATACGAAAAGGTTAGGAGATGTAGTGTTTAATCTTGGCGGTAATTTTGCTTGGAATAAGAATGAAATTAAGGAACAACTGGAAGAACCGCGTTTGTATAAGAATCTTGTGCAAACAGGAAATCGGTTGGGCCAAGTATATGGAATGGTAGCTGAAGGTTTCTTCAAAGATAAAGAAGATATAGCAAACAGCCTTACACAAAACTTTACTACGGTAGTGCCGGGAGACATAAAATATAAAGATGTGAATGGAGACGGAATCATTGATGCTAATGATAAAACTGCTATTGGTTATAGTACGACAGCCCCGGAAATTTATTATTCTTTCCATTTGGGAGCCGAATGGAAAGGGATTGGGGTAGATGTAATGTTTCAGGGAACAGGTAACTATTCTGCTTTATTGAATACGAAGAGTATGTTTTGGCCATTGATAAATAATACGACACTTTCTACTCATTATTATGAGAATCGTTGGACACCGGAAAATCAAAATGCCAAATATCCTCGTTTGAGTTCACAGAGTAATGCCAATAACTATCAGGCTAATACGGTTTGGTTGGCAGACCGGTCATTCTTGAAGTTGCGTAATGCGGAGGTGTATTACAGATTCCCGAAAGAATTGATGAAGAAGACTAAGATATTGGGGAGTGCCAAGTTATATGTTAGAGGAACAGACTTGTTCTGTTCAGATCACATTGATGTGGCAGATCCGGAATGTTATGGTGTAGCGACTCCGCTGAATAAGAGTGTAGTAGTCGGTGTTACGATTGGTTTTTAATCATAAAAACAAAGCGAAAGAATGAAACTGAAAAACATTATCTACGGAATGATGTGTGTAGTCACACTCGGTTCCTGCTCAGATAAGATGGAATATCATGAGTACAATAACTATGATGAGGATTTTGTGAAGCTCAACTTCGGTAATGTGGGAGGGCTGATAACAAATATCTATTTGTCCATGGATGTGGACTTTGGAAACTATAGCGGGGCAATCCTTGGTTCTGCTACTGATGAGGCTGAATATGCTTATTCGGGAAATCAGATTGAAGATTTTTACAATGGTTCTTGGAGTCCGTCAAATGCTAAAAGTAGTATGTGGACGTCCTGTTATGAAGGGATAGCCAATTGTAATTTATATCTGGAGAAGTTTACCGGACTGACATTTCCCGAGTTGGCTTTGAACAGTGATTATGCACAACAAATGTTCCGTTATACCAATTACCAGTATGAGGTGCGTTTCCTTCGTGCATATTTCTACTTTAACTTGGTACGGCAATATGGAGATGTGCCGTTTAGCGACCATATATTAACAGCCGAAGAATCGAATACATTGTCGCGCAGACCGGCACAGGAGATTTTTGATTATATCATAGCCGAATGTGATGATATAAAGGATAAGATTATTGTCGATTACAGTAAACTGGGAGATATGGCATTGCCTAGTAGTCCGGCGGAAACAGGACGTGCCAACCGTAAAACGGTATTGGCCTTGAAAGCTCGTGCTGCGTTATATGCGGCAAGTCCTTTGTTTAACCCGACTGATAATAAAGATCTGTGGTATCGTGCAGCTAAAGCCAATAAGGAAATTTTAGATGACAGTAATGGATTTGCTGAAAAGGCAAAACTCTTAGTGGAGGATTATTCATCACTTTGGAGTAAGGATAATTACAATGACGCTACTAGTGAATTGATTTTTCTCCGTCGTGCCACTACTACCACTAATTCTTTTGAGGGATATAACTTCCCGGTAGGGTTGGAAAATTGTAAAGGTGGAAACTGTCCCACACAGACACTGGTGGATGCGTATGAGATGAAGGATACAGGGTTGCGCCCGGACGAGTTGGATAACTACGATCCTACTAATCCTTATTATACCAACCGCGACCCTCGTTTCTATCTGACTATTGCCAAAAATGGAGACGAAAAATGGCCTAACTGGAATACTGTTCCTCTGCAAACCTATCAGGGCGGATTAAATGCGGAACCTTTGAGTGGCGGAACTCCGACAGGTTATTATCTGAAGAAGTATTGTCAGACGGCAGTAGACTTGCGTGCCGGTACAGCTTCAAAGACCTATCATTCATGGATTACGTTCCGTTTTGGAGAGTTCTATTTGAATTATGCGGAAGCTGTATATAAGTATCTGGGTAGTCCGTATGCAACGGACAGTGAATTTACAACTTCGGCTGTAGATGCTATCAAAGTAGTTCGTACACGTGCCGGAATGCCCGGATTCCCTCAAGGGATGACCAATGATGCTTTCTGGAAGAAATATCAGAATGAACGTATGGTAGAATTGGCTTTTGAAGGACATCGTTTTTGGGATGTACGTCGTTGGAAGGAGGGGGACAAACATTTCAAGAACATTGTTGAAATGAAAATTACGAAAAATGGGGATGATACTTATACGTATGAGCGTAAGGTAAAAGAAAGAAGTTGGGATGATAAGATGTATTTCTTCCCGATTCCTCAGAGTGAAAAATCGAAAAATCCTAATTTGGAGCAGAATCCGGGTTGGTAACTTAACCGGAATACTGATGAATAGAAATAGGATATTCTTGCATAGAACGGATGTTTATAGAATAAAAAACGAAAGAAATGAAGATACATTATATAATATTGGGGCTGTTTTATTTGCTGGCTATAGTTGCTTGCTCAGATAATGACCCCGTCGTTGAAGTGAACAATGGCAATCAAACAGAAGAATTGCCTCCTCTGCCGACCGAAGTCATAACGGGTAGCCGCGCCATGTGGGTGAGTTATGATCCTATTTCGGCTTCTGATCCCAATAACGCATCAGGGATTGCATCCGCATTGATTAGCTGGAGATTATTGAAGACCGATCCGTCTAATGTTGCTTTTGATATTTATAAATCAGTAGACGGTGAGACGGAAGTGAAATTGAATGAAGAACCTATTTCAAATACGACTTCCTGGGTGGATGCAGATATTGATGTATCAAAAACGAATGTATATCGGGTTACTCTTGCTAATCAGGCTGAAACGCTTTGCGATTATACATTTACTTCTGAAATGGCAGAAAAGTTTTATCATGAAATTAGATTAAACATGAATGTACCCGATGCATCGATTACATATTCTCCTGATGATATTCAGCTAGGTGACTTGGACGGTGACGGTGAATTAGAGATTGTGGTGAAGAGAGAACCATACGACGGAGCGAATATGGGAGTTTGGTTTAATGGTACTACTCTGTTGGAAGCATATAAAATGGACGGGACTTTCTTGTGGAGGATTGATTTGGGAATTAACATCCGTTCCGGATCACATTATACTTCTTATATCTTGTATGATTTTGATGGTGACGGTTTGTGTGAAATTGCTTTCCGTACTTCCGAAGGTACAAAGTTTGCCGATGGCAAGATTATCACTGACGCAAATGGGAAAGTGAATGATTATCGTAATCGTCAAACAGATGGTAAAGGTTGGTACTCCGGAGCGGCTATTGCGAGAGATCAGAATGACCCGTCTACAGCTACTACTTGCGGTTTGATAATGGAGGGTCCCGAATATATCTCTATTTGCAGGGGATATGACGGACGTGAAATAACTCGTATAGATAATATTCCACGTGGAGGAGAAGGATCGAAAGTATCACGTGCCAAGTATTGGAGTGAATATTGGGGAGATGATTTTGGCAATCGTATGGATCGCTTCTTTATCGGTGTTGCTTATTTGGATGGTATTCCTGATGAAACAACCGGAGCGCGAGTGGCTAATCCTAGTTTGATAATCAGTAGAGGTATTTATAAGAATTGGCAGGTTTGGGCACTTGACTTAAAAGGTAATGAATTGGTTCCACGTTGGAAGTTTGATACAGCAGATCATTCGTCTAAATGGTTAGGGATGTGTTCACACTGTTTCCGTGTTGCTGATTTGGACGGTGATGGAAGGGATGAGATTTTGTATGGTTCGGCAGCTATTGACGATAATGGAAGCGAGTTATGGTGTAGTGGAAATGGGCATGGAGATATATTGCATGTCGGAAAATTCATAAAAGACCGTTCCGGATTGCAGATTGTTGCTTCTTTTGAAGAGTCAAAAGATTATGAAGGTCAGGGAAATGGATATGCCTGTCAGGTGATGAATGCAAGAGATGGTAGTATGATCACCGGTCATGGACGAAATTTACCGGCAGATGCAAGTGATGTTGGGCGTTGTATAGTAGCGGATGTTGATCCGGATAGTCCGGATTTTGAATATTGGTCTTCTACACAAGAAGGTATGTTTAGTTGTAATGGTACCGGATTGGTTTCTACTACATATCCTACTGGAATTGGTAGCGGAGTGATGTATAATGTGGCTATTTATTGGAGTGGTCAATCTACTAGGGAAATGTTAGACCGCGGTTGTATTGTGAGCTATAAAGCGAACCCTGATGTAAACAAGTCAAATAAGAATCGTCTGATATCTTTTGACCTTTATGGTAGTAATCAGGGAAATCATGCCTCAAAATATAATCCTTGTTATTATGGTGATTTTTTGGGTGATTACCGTGAAGAGGTTATTTTAGGCTCAAGTGATTATAAATCAATCTATATATTCTCAACGAATCATCCTACTACACACCGTCTGCCACACTTGATGACCGACCATAACTATGACATGTCTCAGGCTATGCAGAACATGGGATATAATCAGGGAACTAACCTGGGTTATTATGTAGGTGCCGAAACTTTGAAGTCATCCGAAACGGAAGAACCGAAAGAATAAGAAAAATCTTATTCTATTTAGTATAAGTTTATAAGGAAAGAACAATCCGGTTACAGTGTCGGGTTGTTCTTTTTTTCATAGTTGAACGAATCGCCATATATATGGATAATATTCTATTTCTTAATTGAACGGCTCTCCCTACCTTTGTAAGGTGAGATAGCAAATATACATATGAAAAAACTCTTTATCCTTTTGTTCCTCTTCATCACTTTGGGAACAAACGCACAAAACAATAAAGTTTCCTGCCTCAACGCCCGCCAGTTTCATAAATATTGGAAGGTAGAGTCGGAATCTCCGGATTATAAAGTGACATTTCAGGGTGATACCGCTGAAATACTGTCTCCTAAAGGCCTTACCTTATGGAGGAAAGAAAAGATGAGCGGACGGGTAACCATTGAATATGATGCGTGTGTAGTTGTAGAAAAAGAAGGAGACCGCTTGAGTGACCTGAATTGCTTTTGGATGGCTTCGGACCCCAAACATCCTGATAATATATGGAAACGTGAGAAGTGGCGTAGCGGAATCTTTCTGAATTGTTATTCTTTGCAACTCTATTACATGGGATATGGTGGAAACTATAACTCTACTACACGCTTCCGTCGTTATGACGGCAATGAAGTAGGAATCACAGATCCCAAGGTACGTCCTGCCATACTGAAAGAATATACAGATACCGAACATTTGCTAAAAGCGAATCACTGGTATCACATTAAGATAACAAATGAAAATAATAGGGTTAGTTATTACATAGACGGCAAGAGACTGGTGGACTTCCGCGATGCCGAACCTCTGACAGAAGGATGGTTCGGCTTTCGTACCACCTTATCCCGTACCCGTATTACAAACTTCCGCTACGAATGTTTGCCACCCCAAACGTCTACTGTTCCTTTACATTGGATCGGCAATACTCCTGAACAAGACAAAGCTGTAAGCTTCGGAGTTCCTTTTGATGAAGGCTACCTATTTCCTGAAACTTCATTGCGACTAAAAACAGATAGAAATCAAGAGATTCCGGTAGATACTTGGCCGTTGGCTTACTGGCCGGATGGTTCCGTGAAATGGAGCGGAGTTGCCGGAGTCATTCCTGCCGGAACAGAAAGACTGACATTAGAAAAAGCCCCCCGGAAAGCAAAAACTATCAATAAACAGCCTGATGCTTCTATTGCAATCACTGAAACGCCTGAAAATATTCAAATTGAAACAGGGGTAATTTCCGTATTTATTCCCCAACGCGGAGATTTCCTGATTGATAGTCTATTATATAAAGGAACTAAAGTAGGAGAGAAAGCGCGTCTGATTTGTAATACTCAAAGCGAGCCGATTCAAGAAAATACATCTCAAATATCTTTTACTCGTTACATAGGAGAAATAAAATCAGTAACCATAGAACGTCTGGGCTCTGTACGGGCACTTGTAAAGTTGGAAGGGATACATCGGAACAGGAATAAGGAGATTGATACGAATCACTCTGAAGAGGAAGGGAACTATGCGAATAACTCTGATATGAACAAATGGAATAACCGTGAGTGGCTTCCTTTTGTGGTACGTCTCTACTTTTATGGTTGCAGTGAACAGATCAAAATGGTACATAGTTTCGTCTATGACGGAGATCAGAAGAAAGATTTCATTCGTAGTTTAGGTATCCGTTTCGACGTTCCTATGCGTGAAGCTCTGTATAATCGTCATATTGCTTTCTCGTGTGCAGATGGAGGAGTGTGGAGCGAGCCGGTACAACCATTGGTAGGGCGTCGCATACTCACTTTAAATAAGACAGATAATAAGAAAAACAGTAATGAAAAGAAAGATGCACAACAGAAGTCAACAGATGAACCCTCCCTGCAACAACAGCAAATGGAAGGCAAACGTATTCCACCTTATGAATCTTTCGATGAAAAGAACCGCTCTCTGCTCGATAACTGGGCTTCATGGAATGATTACCGTCTGTCTCAACTCACTGCCGATGCTTTCTCCATTCGTAAACGTGCCAATAACGATAATCCCTGGATAGGAACCTTTTCCGGCACACGTAGCGATGGATATACTTTTGTTGGAGATATTACCGGAGGATTAGGACTTTGTATGCATGACTTTTGGCAGTCTTATCCCTCTTCTATTGAAATTTCAGACGCACGAACCCCGGTAGCTACCCTTACCGCCTGGTTGTGGAGCCCGGAGTCCGAACCTATGGATTTGCGGCATTATGATCGTATAGCTCATGACCTGAATGCCAGCTATGAAGATGTTCAGGAGGGCATGAATACGCCATACGGCATTGCCCGTACAACTACGTTTACACTGATCCCACAAAGTGGATATACCGGGAAAAAGGCTTTTGCTGATTATGCCAAACAATTTTCTAGCCCTAGTCTGTTACTGCCAACCCCGAATTATCTTCATGCCCGCCAAGCTTTCGGGATATGGAGTCTCCCTGACCGTACTACTCCATTCCGTACTCGTGTAGAAGACCGCTTGGATGCTTACATTGACTTCTATCAGAAAGCAATCGAACAAAACAAATGGTACGGTTTCTGGAATTATGGTGATGTGATGCACGCTTATGACCCCGTTCGTCATACCTGGCGTTACGATGTCGGAGGATTTGCCTGGGACAATACGGAACTGGCTTCTAATATGTGGCTATGGTATAATTTCCTGCGTACCGGGCGTATTGATATTTGGCGTATGGCAGAAGCTATGACGCGTCATACGGGTGAAGTGGATGTCTATCATATCGGTCCCAATGCCGGATTAGGCAGTCGGCATAATGTAAGTCATTGGGGATGCGGAGCAAAAGAAGCGCGAATCAGCCAGGCCGCCTGGAACCGTTTCTACTATTACCTTACTACGGACGAACGTTGCGGTGATTTAATGACTGAAGTGAAGGATGCCGACCACAAACTCTATGAACTGGACCCTATGCGCCTAGCCCAACCTCGCAGTGAATATCCTTGTACTGCTCCCGCCCGTTTGCGTATCGGCCCCGACTGGCTGGCTTATGCCGGTAATTGGATGACAGAATGGGAGCGCACAGGTAACACAACTTATCGTGATAAAATAATAGCAGGAATGAAAAGCATTGCCGCCCTGCCTAACCGCCTTTTTACCGGTCCCAAAGCTCTAGGATTTGATCCGTCAACAGGGATCATCACAACCGAATGTGACCCCAAACTGGAAACAACCAACCATTTAATGACGATCATGGGCGGATTTGAGATAGCCAATGAAATGATGCGTATGATTGATATACCCGAATGGAAAGACGCCTGGCTTGACCATGCTGCACGTTACAAGAAGAAAGCATGGGAGCTTAGCCATAGCCGTTTTCGTGTTTCCCGCCTGATGGCTTACGCAGCTTATCACTTGCGTAATACCCAAATGGCTGAAGAAGCCTGGAAAGATTTGTTTACCCGGTTGGAACATACACCTGCACCGCCTTTCCGCATCACCACCATACTTCCGCCGGAAGTACCGTCTCTATTAGATGAATGTACGAGCATCAGCACGAATGATGCTGCTCTTTGGAGTCTGGATGCTATTTATATGCAGGAAGTTATTCCAATAGATAACTGAACGAGTGTAAAGTAGCACTAGTTGCTTCCCAATCTATTAATAGCAAAGTTCTTCCGCATTAAGGGTAAACTTCCTTTCTTTTAATACCAAACTTACAATCAACTTATTATAAACTATAAACGCAAGTTCTGTTTTTATAAATGAAGCTTTTGATTATAAAAACAAAACTTGCATTTTTATAAACGGAACTTGCGTTTATAGATTAGTCTTAAGCAACTGATACTTTGGTACTAATCCAAAAGAAGTTTGCAAAGGGATAAGAGTAACTTTTCTATTAATAGATTACGGGATAGATAGCGTACTTTATCCCTTATGTTCTTACTTTAAGTAATTCTTTAACGGGCAATCGCTCTTTTTCAACCCTTCAACAATGCTTTTCGCATTCATGTGCGCTCCTTTCAAAGAAGAGTGTGTATGGTCATGATTATAGTAAGTTGCTGCTTTCTTCACACCTTTCTTTTCTAGTTTATCGGCACTAATCTTATTCAGATCGATAAAATAAGCTCCCGTAGCTTCCGCAGCTTCACGTGTCCACTTGCCAAAAGACTCGGTATTACGTTCTATTTTTCCATCTTTCCATTTGTTGCGTGGCGTATGACTAAGAACGATGGGAATGGCGCCTTTCTCCTGAACATCCATGATGAACTTCCGAAGATACCAGCCAAACGTATAAATTACCTGATACTTACCAGTCTTTTCCATTAGAAATACTTTGCTTTCATCACCGGAACCACGCAATTCGGCACGGGCTTTCCCTTTGTTTATATCTCCTGCATCATTATGTCCGAACTGAATCAGAACGAAGTCCCCCGGTTGCAAGGCATTGTATACCTTATCCCAACGACCTTCATCGAGGAAAGTACGTGCACTACGTCCTGCCATCGCACGATTTTCTACAGAAATTTTATTTAGATTGAACTCGTCAGCAATTACGCTTCCCCAACCCCACATACCGTTTTTGTCTTTATCTTCATTTCTGACCGTACTATCTCCGATAGTAAACAATACCGGACGTCCCTCTTTCCGACTGGAACCTGTCACTGTATCTTTCTCAACAGGTTTCAGATAATTGGCTAATTCCAGTCCTTCATACGCACGTATTCCGTCAGCAGCGGATTCTGCATTGACTTTAGCACCGAAAGCACTTGTATGTATACGGTCGATGTAGAACATATATTTCACCTTATTCTTGCCGAACTTCTCAAATTTGCGGGCACTGATATCATTCAAATCAATAAAAGGAACATGCTGTTCTTCTGCCACCTGCTTTGCCCACAATCCGAAAGTTTTGTTGACACGTGTGATGATGGTGCTGTCTTTGTCTTCCCAAGCATTGCGGGGAGTAAGCGAAAATAGGATAGGATGAGCACCTTTGGCTTTTACATCCTGAATGAAACGACGCATATATTCCCCGTAGGTATATACGGTTTCTTTCACTCCGGTTTCTTTAATCGTTACGTTCAGTGTATCTTTGCCAATTCCGGGAATGGAAGCACGGGCACGTCCGCTGTCGTATGGGCCGTTGTCATTGTGCCCCAGTTCGATGATAACCCAGTCTCCCTGGCGTACTCCTTTGATTACATCCGGCCATAAACGGTTATAGAAAGTACGGCTACTGGTTCCACCCAGTGCATGATTCTCTACAGTAATCCGGTTAGAGTCGAAATAATCGCCTGCATAATAGCCCCATCCCCATTGTCCGTTGTTGCCGTTTCCTAAAGTTCCGGTACGCATGGTAGAGTTACCTACCAGGAACAGAACAGGGTTGTCACCTTTCCGGCTCGAACCGGCTTCCGGTCGCGAGGTACGTGCTTTATTCAGGCTGTCCAGCGTGTTGTCAATTACCTGATTGACATCTGCCATGGGAGCGGAAACTTTATTTTGTGCTTGCAGTTGCAAACTAAATGTAATGGCCATCAGCCAACATATATACGGGAATAATTTGTTTTTCATGAATCTGTTCTCTTTGAAATCCCTCACTGACCGGTGTCTAAACAGTCAGTGAGGGAACTAGCTACTAACTAACCTCTAACTAAACCTAATGAAAAAACTGTGTATGTTATTTTAATTTATAAACTTCTGTTCCGGCAAGCAGGAAACAACCGACTCCGTAGTCTTCAAAGTCGGGCACACTCTTATAAGTAACCGGCTGTCCGTCTTTAGGCTCTTTGCCTGTTCCCTGCACATATCCCAGGAATCCGTTCGGATGTACGGCATCTTTCACCATAGCGTTCCATGCTTTTAAAAGGACGGGAAGATATTCTTTGCGGTCGAGCAGTCCGTTGCGCACTCCCCAAGCCATGCCGTATACAAACAGTGCTGTTCCGGAAGTCTCTTTACCTCCGAAGTTCGTCGGATCATGAAGACTCACATTCCAGAAACCATCTTCACGCTGACATTTTTTAAGTGCCTTGCTCATAGCGAGAAAATCATTTATATAGTCCTGGCGATGTGTTTCATTGGCAGGGATTTCATCCAATACCCGTACAAGAGCTGCATATACCCAGCCATTTCCACGACTCCAGTAGCAATCTTCTCCATTCGGTTCTTTGTAAGGAGGATCAAAGTCCTGATCGCGCCACCATAAGCAATCTTTAGGATTATACATTCCGGCTTCTCCGTGCACGTTACGAGTGTAAGAATACATATCCCACATCTTATCGTAGTATTTCTGTTCACCGGTCATTTTTCCAAACTTTGCGTAGATTGGCATTGCCATTTGGATAGCGTCAATCCACCACCAATCGTTCACCTGCGGAGTGTTGACTACCATATCGATACTTGCTTTTATATTCCGGATCATATTCGGATCGGACGGACACATATTATAAAGGTCGATATACGTTTGTCCGCAGCAATGGTCGTCTGCGTTACGGGTCGTATTGCCGTTTCTCATTCCCCATTTGTGGAAATCAGCCCAATCGTAGGCATACTTATAATAATCCTCACGCGGGTAAATGCCATACAGAGCCATTAATCCTTCATAATATACGCCTCTCGTCCATATATTGCTTGGACGGACTCTGCCATAGAAAGAAGGCAATGTGTAATCGGCATACTTTTTCATAAAGTAGTCGTTTACTTTTACGATGGTCTCTAAAGTCTCTTTTTGTGCAGGTAACTCTTGTGCCATGACCGGCTTTCCTGTCATAAGACAAAGAAGGGTTACTGTAAAGAATGAGAGTAGTGATTTCTTCATGGTGAAATAATTCTGTTTTATTAATTGGGTGTTCATTCTAATTTTCATTGGCAAAGATAAGGGACGCACTTTTCTTTTTCAATGGATTTCCGTTCAGATATATTCATTTTTGTTCACCAGGTAGTTATAATGCGGTTTAAAAGTGGGCTATATGATGATTTCTACATAGATCTGTACAATATTCTATTTTATAAGTAGGCTGTACCGTTTACTTTTGTGTTGTAAATTGATTAACGATAAAACTATGAAATGCATAAGTGCTTTTTTAAGTCTGTGTCTGATAGCTGCTTTTGTAGTGGCGCAGCCGAACTATGACTTTTCGAAACTGAAACGCGAACATTTGGGACGCGGTGTAATTGCCATCAGAGAGAATCCATCTACTGTTGCCGTGTCTTGGCGTTATCTGTCCTCCGACCCGATGGACGAATCTTTTGATATTTATAGAAACGGTGAAAAGGTAAACAAATATCCGATAAGAAATGCGACTTTCTTTCAGGATATATATAAAGGTACGGAATCCGTACTTTATACCGTCAAAGCTATCCAATCAAAAACGGAAAGCAATTATCAATTGCCGTCCGATGCTCCGGCTGGTTATCTGAACATCCCGCTGAATCGTCCTGAAAACGGTACGACTCCGGCAGGACAAAGTTATTTCTATGCTCCTAATGATGCCAGTATCGGCGATGTGGACGGTGACGGGGAATATGAGATTATCTTGAAATGGGATCCGTCGAACGCACACGATAATTCGCATGACGGTTACACCGGAGAGGTATATTTCGATTGTTATAAATTAAACGGGCAACATTTATGGCGCATTAATCTGGGACGTAATATACGTGCCGGTGCACACTACACCCAGTTTATGGTGTTTGACCTCGATGGCGACGGTAAAGCGGAAGTAGTAATGAAAACCGCCGACGGAACAGTGGACGGAAAAGGAAAAGTGATTGGAGATGCGCAAGCTGACTATCGGAATGAACAGGGACGTATTTTGACCGGACCGGAATATCTGACTGTCTTCAACGGACTGACAGGAGAAGCGATGCAAACAATTGATTACGTACCAGAAAGAGGAAACCTGATGGATTGGGGAGACAATCGTGGTAATCGTAGTGACCGCTTTTTGGCTTGCGTTGCCTATCTCGACGGTATCCATCCTAGTGTTGTGATGTGTCGTGGATATTATACCCGTACAGTATTGGCAGCATACGACTGGAATGGAAAGGAACTGAAAGAACGCTGGATTTTCGACAGTAACCATCCTGGTTGTGAAGACTATGCCGGACAAGGTAATCATAACCTTCGGGTAGGTGACGTAGATGGTGACGGATGCGATGAGATTATCTACGGCTCGTGTGCCATCGACCATAACGGCAAAGGATTGTACACAACGAAGATGGGACATGGAGACGCGATTCATCTGACTCATTTCGATCCTTCCCGCAAAGGGTTGCAAGTATGGGACTGTCACGAAAACAAGCGTGACGGAAGTACGTACAGAGATGCGGCAACCGGAGAAATTCTTTTCCAGATAAAAGATAGTACAGATGTCGGGCGTTGTATGGCGGCTGATATTGACCCGACCCAACCGGGCGTTGAAATGTGGTCTCTTGCTTCCGGAGGAATAAGAAATATAAAAGGAGAAGTGGTGAAAGCCCGTGTCAGAGGATTGTCATGTAATATGGCTGTCTGGTGGGACGGTGATTTACTGCGCGAACTATTGGATAGAAATATAGTCAGCAAATATAATTGGAAGAAAGGAGTCTGTGAGCGTATAGCCATTTTCGAAGGAGCTCTTTCCAACAACGGAACGAAGGCAACACCTTGCCTGCAAGGGGATATTGTAGGCGACTGGCGGGAAGAAGTACTGTTGCGCACAGCCGATAATACCGCTTTGCGGCTTTATGTCTCTACCATTCCCACTGATTACCGCTTCCACACCTTTTTGGAGGATCCTGTTTATCGCATCAGTATCGCTACCCAGAACGTAGCTTACAACCAGCCGACACAACCGGGATTCTACTTTGGACCGGATTTGCAGGGAACCCTATTCAGAGGATGTAAAATACCTAAAAAATAAAATATGAATATTCGTATCATAGCCATTGCTTTGTTGCTGATAGCTTTGCCTGTCAGCGCACAGAAAAAGAAAACTGTAGTGAATGACTCAAACACCCCTTTGCATTTATTGCAACCTGCTTATCAGGGCACGTATGGTGATTTGGCACCGGAACAGGTAAAGAAAGAGGTAGACCGTGTATTTGCTTATATAGATAAGGAGACTCCCGCCCGTGTGGTAGACAAGAATACGGGTAAAGTGATTACCGACTATACAACGATGGGAGAGGAGGCACAACTGGAGCGTGGAGCTTTCCGTTTGGCAAGTTATGAATGGGGAGTGACCTACTCTGCCTTGATAGCGGCATCCGAAGCTACGGGCGACATACGCTATATGGATTATGTACAGAATCGTTTCCGGTTTCTGGCCGAAGTAGCACCGCATTTCAAGCGTGTTTATAAAGAAAAGGGCACAACGGACCCGCAGTTGCTTCAAATCCTCACTCCGCACGCACTGGATGACGCAGGAGCTGTATGCGCGGCGATGGTGAAAGTCCGTTTGAAAGATCCCTCGCTTCCTGTGGATGAACTGATACGTAATTATTTTGATTTCATCATTAATAAAGAGTATCGTCTGGCAGATGGAACTTTTGCACGCAACCGTCCGCAGCATAACACTCTTTGGCTGGATGATATGTTTATGGGTATTCCGGCAGTAGCACAAATGAGTTATTATGACAAGGGGCAAAAAGATAAATATCTGGCAGAAGCGGTGAGACAATTCCTGCAATTTGCCGACCGCATGTTTATCCCCGAAAAAGGACTGTATCGTCACGGATGGGTGGAAAGCAGTAGCGATCATCCTGCTTTTTGTTGGGCGCGCGCCAACGGTTGGGCTATGTTGACGGCTTGCGAACTGCTCGACGTTCTACCGGAAGACTATCCTCAACGTGCGAAAGTGATGGATTATTTCCGGGCTCATGTACGTGGAGTGACAGCCTTACAAAGCGGAGAGGGACTATGGCACCAACTGCTCGACCGGAATGATTCTTACCTGGAAACTTCCGCTACTGCAATATATGTATACTGTCTGGCACACGCCATCAATAAAGGATGGATTGACGCCATTGCTTACGGACCGGTTGCCCATCTGGGATGGCATGCCGTAGCCGGCAAGATAAATGCGGAGGGGCAAGTGGAAGGCACCTGTGTCGGTACGGGAATGGCTTTCGACCCCGCTTTTTACTATTACCGTCCGGTCAATGTATATGCGGCTCATGGTTACGGACCGGTTCTTTGGGCAGGTGCGGAAATGATTCGCCTGTTGAAAAATCAATATCCGCAGATGAATGACAGTGCCGTTCAATACTACCAGGTGAAACAAAAGACGACAGCACCTATTTTTGCTGTCGACACGGAAGAAAAGAAAGATTAACTTTAATAGATTGAAACTATGAAACGAGAAGCATTTAAAATGTATTTGAAACCCGGATTTGAAGCCGAATATGAAAAAAGACATGCTGCCATCTGGCCCGAATTGAAAGCGCTGCTTTCACAGAATGGAGTGTCGGACTATTCGATTTATTGGGATAAAGAAACAAATATCCTGTTTGCTTTCCAAAAAACGGAAGGGGGAGCAGGTTCGCAGGATTTAGGCAATATGGAAATCGTACAGAAATGGTGGGACTATATGGCGGATATCATGGAAGTGAATCCGGATAACTCACCGGTATCCATTCCTTTGCCGGAAGTATTCCACATGGATTGAGTTTTCAGTAATTCTATCAGTCTGTAATTTTTTAGACGCGGATTACACGGATGACACAGATTTAAGAATAAAAAAACCGCGTCATCCGTGTAATCCGCGTCTAAAAAATGGTAATAATTGTCCTTTAGCATATTCACTTCCTACTATTTAATGGAGTGTTTCTTTTATTATCTCAACTATCTTGATTATTTTTGTCCAACATTTATTATTAATCTTGGAATCTTTATGACGCAAAGACACCTTTTAGTCTTCACTTTCCTTGTTAGCTTTGTACTGAATGCCTATAGTGCAATAGAGCTTCGTTCTACACAAATGAGAACTAGTGACGGTCTTCCCAACAACTCTATCCGATACATCTATCAGGATAGCAAAGGCTTTTTGTGGCTGGCTACCTTGAACGGATTAAGTCGTTATGATGGCAACTCTTTCCTGACCTTTCGTCCGGAAGCCGGAGATAAAGTGTCTTTGGCCGACAACCGGATTTACGATCTCACAGAAGATAAAGATGGCTTTTTATGGATTTCCACTACACCTGAACTATATAGCTGCTATGATTTGCAACGTGCCCGTTTTGTTGATTACACGGGTTGCGGCGAGTTAAGGCAGAATTACTCTACTGTATTTGTTACAGCCAACGGAGACGTATGGTTATCACATCAAGGCAATGGTTGCCGACGTATGGTGCATCAGAAAAACGGTGAAATGACATCCACCGTATTCAGGACAGAACGTGGAAACCTGCCGGACAACCGGGTGAAATTCGTGAATGAAGATGCCAGTGGACGTATCTGGATCGGCACTCAATGCGGATTAGTTTCTGTCTCCAATGGACAATATCGGATAGAAGACCGGTTGATTCATTTCACTTCTTCTCTGGCTTATAAGGATGACATGTATTTCCTTACGGCAGATGGAGATATTTATTATTACCATTCGGCTACGCAGAAGATGCAGAAGCTGGCTGCCCTTTCAACCGTTGCAGGGCAGACGTCGCCTACCGGAAATTTCTTGTTGAAAGATAAATGGATGATTCTGACTACGACCGGAGTATATACTTATGATTTTACGACCGGAGAAGTAGCCGCTGACCCCCGTCTGAATATTAAAAAGGGCGAACTGATTCGCGACAACCACGGAGACTATTGGATATATAATCATACAGGACACCTCACCTATGTGGTTGCCGCAACCGGTGAAAGTAAAGATTTCCAGTTGATCCCTCAAGATAAGATCAGTTACATCGACTTCGAACGTTATCATATCGTACATGATTCCCGCGGAATCATCTGGATTTCTACCTATGGGAATGGGCTTTTTGCTTATAACACAGCCGAAGATAAACTGGAACATTTCGTTGCCAACATCAACGATCAAAGTCATATCAGTTCGGATTTCCTGCAATATGTCATGGAAGATCGTGCCGGTGGCATCTGGGTAGCTTCGGAATATTCGGGTTTATCCCGCATTTCAGTGTTGAATGAAGGAACTTCCCGCATCTATCCCGAGTCCCGTGAACTGTTCGACCGTTCGAATACCATCCGTATGTTGACCAAGATGTCTAATGGCGATATTTGGGTAGGTACGCGTAAAGGCGGACTTTATACCTTTGACGCAAATCTTCAGTCGAAAATGACGAATCAATATTTTCATTCCAATATTTATGCGATCGCTGAAGATCGCCAGGGACGGATGTGGACTGGAACCCGTGGTAATGGATTGAAGGTGGGAGATACCTGGTATTATAATACCCCGTCCGACCCGACTTCATTGTCGGATAATAACGTTTTTGCTATTTATCGCGATCGCAAAGACCGTATGTGGGTGGGTACATTCGGTGGAGGGCTCGAATTGGCTGAACCTACTTCTGACGGGAAATATAAATTCCGGCATTTCTTCCAGAAAACGTTCGGAATGAGGATGGTGCGTGTGATAGAAGAAGATGAAAACGGAATGGTCTGGGTAGGAACCAGTGAGGGGATTTGTATCTTTCATCCGGACTCACTGATTGCGGATGGTGATAATTATCATCTCTTCAGTTATACAAACGGAAAATTCTGCAGTAATGAAATCAAATGTATCTATCGTGATACGAAGGGACGTATGTGGATTGGTACTTCCGGTTCGGGACTGAACCTTTGTACGCCGCAGGACGACTATCATTCATTGAAATATGAGCATTACGGAACTTCCGAAGGGTTGGTCAACGATGTGATCCAGTCTGTTTTGGGAGATAGAAAAGGAAACCTTTGGGTAGCAACTGAATATGGAATTTCCAAGTTCACCCCGTCCACCCGTTCTTTTGAAAACTATTTCTTTTCTTCCTATACTTTAGGTAATGTGTATAGTGAGAATAGTGCCTGTATGCGTGAAGACGGGAAATTACTTTTTGGTACAAACTATGGATTAATTGTGATCGACCCTGAAAAGATACAAGATAGTGAAACGTTTTCTCCGGTTGTTTTCACTGATTTGTACGTCAATGGGACCCAGATGAATCCGCAGATGGAGGATTCTCCTTTAAAACAGTCTCTTGCTTATTCGGATGAAATTACGCTGAAATATTTTCAAAACTCATTCCTGATAGATTTCTCCACTTTCGACTATTCGGATAGCGGACATACGAAATATATGTATTGGTTGGAAAACTACGACCAGGGATGGAGTGCTCCTTCTCCACTGAATTTCGCCTCCTTTAAGTACCTGAATCCGGGAACCTACATACTTCATGTCAAGTCCAGCAATGGATCGGGTATATGGAACGACAGTGAAACTACACTGAAGATTGTAATCGTCCCACCGTTTTGGAAGACTACCTGGGCAATGTTGTGCTATGTTCTGTTATTGATGGTAGCCTTGTATTTTGCCTTCCGCATCGTCCGGAACTTTAATGGTTTGCGTAACCGTATTAACGTAGAGAAGCAACTGACTGAATATAAGCTGGTCTTCTTCACCAATATTTCTCATGAATTCCGTACGCCGCTTACCTTAATCCAGGGAGCTTTGGAGAAAATCCAGCGTGTCACGGATATTCCGCGCGAATTGATATATCCTCTGAAAACAATGGATAAGAGCACGCAGCGTATGTTGAGGCTCATCAACCAGTTATTGGAATTTAGAAAGATGCAGAATAATAAACTGGCACTTTCTTTAGAGGAAACGGATGTCATCGCTTTCCTTTATGAAATATTCTTGAGCTTCGGCGACGTGGCGGAACAGAAGAATATGAACTTCCGTTTCTTGCCTTCAGTGCCATCTTATAAGATGTTTATTGATAAAGGTAATTTGGATAAGGTGACTTATAACCTGCTTTCAAATGCATTTAAATATACTCCTTCCAACGGAACGATTATTCTTTCGGTGAATGTGGACGAAGGGAAACAAACATTGCAGATTCAGGTTTCGGATACGGGAGTAGGGATTCCTAAAGAGAAACAGAATGAATTGTTCAAGCGGTTTATGCAGAGTAATTTCTCCGGTGACAGTATTGGGGTCGGTCTGCATTTGAGCCACGAACTGGTGCAGGTGCATAAAGGTACGATTGAGTATAAAGACAATGAAGGTGGCGGTTCTGTATTTACCGTATGTATTCCGACAGATAAGACGGTGTATTCGGAGAAAGACTTCCTTGTTCCGGGCAACGTATTGCTGAAAGAGGCGGACGGTCATGCACATCATTTGTTACAGCTTTCGGAAGAGCTTCCTGACCCGGAAAAGATGGCTGCTCCTTTGAATAAACGGAAAGTGCTGATTATTGAAGATGATAATGATATCCGTGAGTTTCTACGGGAAGAAATCGGCGCATACTTTGAAGTGGAAGTGGCTGCCGACGGCACGTCCGGATTTGAAAAGGCCCGTACGTATGATGCCGACCTGATTATCTGTGATGTTCTGATGCCGGGTATGACCGGATTTGAAGTAACCAAGAAACTAAAAACAGATTTTGATACGAGTCATATTCCCATTATCCTTCTGACTGCGTTGAACTCACCGGAAAAGCATCTGGAAGGAATTGAGGCAGGTGCGGATGCATACATCGCCAAACCATTCAGCGTTAAACTGCTGTTGGCACGTGTATTCCGTTTGATCGAGCAGCGTGATAAATTGCGTGAGAAGTTCTCCAGCGAACCGGGTATTGTGCGACCGGCTATGTGTACTACCGAACGGGATAAAGAATTTGCAGACCGCTTGGCTGCCATTCTCGAACAGAATCTTGCCCGCCCGGAATTTTCTATTGATGAGTTTGCGCAGCTTATGAAGTTGGGACGAACCGTTTTTTATCGGAAATTACGCGGCGTAACAGGATATTCGCCTAATGAATATTTGCGTGTGGTGCGAATGAAGAAAGCGGCGGAGTTGTTGCTGTCAGAAGATAATCTAACGGTTGCGGAAGTCTCTTACAAGGTAGGCATCAGTGATCCTTTTTATTTCAGCAAATGCTTTAAAGCACAGTTTGGGGTGGCACCATCGGTTTATCAGCGTGGTGTGAATAATGAAGGAATAAATGAAAAAAATGAGTGATAAGGATTCAAAAAGGAACGGTATGAAAAGAAGAGATTTTGTTTGCTTGGTATCATAATATATTCTAAAATTACTGCTTGTCTTGTAATTCACGCAATACATCATTTATAATATAAGTATCACTCATTAGATGCAGTCCGTAACGGGAGTCATGTAACATGGCACATACATTCGTTTCATAAAACAGATTTAATGCTCTTTCCGGGCTTATCTCCAATCGGGCTGATAATAATAGGACGATGCGACTGATTTTTCTCCAAAGTACTTGTTCTCTCATTTGTTACCTCCTTTTCTGTCCATAGTATCCAGTGGAAAACTATTATCAAAATGTAGATATGTATCAATGAGTTGCTGATTGAGCAAACATATCTGATGATTAGGTTGTGCATATACCAATTGCCCGAGGGCTTGCTCTATGGTGATAATGTCGTTAAGGTAATCTTCTATGGTGTCAATAACCCGATCGTTTGCTACGCCTCCTTCTATAATATCATAATCTTTCCAAGGCTGTTTTCCATTCCTACTAGCGACAATAAAATTCAACCAATGCTGATCGTAAGCATCAAAACGAAGTAGCTTGAATCCAGCTTTTATAGCTGCATCCATATCAAATTCGTATACATTAATCCATGCAGTAGTACTTGCCCGTAATAGTTGTACGCGGGCAGCCCACTGTTCTGCTTGTGAGCGTAGTGAGGTTAGATAAAAACCTCTACCGAAATCTAAATCGGCACGTCCCACTTTGGCTAAGGGATGCTCTATAGAAAGGGTGGAGCCATGATAAAGTGTTATTTTCATCCCTTCTCGCCCTCCTGTGCCTCCCAGTTCTTCAAAGCCTCGACCACATCCTCGCCTACATGTTTTAGACTTTGTGTGTGCATCACTTCGTAATTGTCCAGTAGAAGACGTTTGATTAGATTCATTTTCTCTAAACGTCGGCGCATTTCCATAGGAGAAATTCCCATTTCGCGTGCTCCAGCTTCTATTGCCATGACTGCAAAGTGAATCTTTTCACTTTCTAGGATATCCGGTTGTTTACACATAAGCGTTAAAATTCAGTTTATGAACAAAGATACTTGATGGCAGGCAAATAAACAACATTGCCGGAACTTTTTTATTTGATTGTTTCGAGAAACTCAACTTCGATGATTCTCAACTGGTGTTTGCTACTGCTTTTTTCCAATTCCATTGTATTGGCCGCTATAGCCTCTACTTCGATAATCTGTCCGAAAGCATCTTTGTCACTGGTGTTTCCTTTCAAGCGGATGGTTATCGTATTAGCACGTACGGGCTTTTCTACATTGAGATGAATATATCCCAGGCTTTTATCCGTGTTTCCGCTCCAAATCAAGGTGTTGCCGGCATATACTTCCAGCGGGTAACTTCGTGAACGCCATCCTTGCAGTTTGATGCATATATCGTCTATTTCGGCATCTCTTTCCAATGTATAGGTAATCCATGCAGTGCTTAGTTTACCGTCATTCTTCCATTCGGTCAGTTCGATATCATCGTAGCTTTTTTCAGCATCATTATTGTTGGAACCGGCTTTTGCCGAAACGATTCGTACACCCTTTTTGCTGTCTTTGTAAGAAGGGGTAGAAGGTGTTTCTCCTCTATCCAGTCTGCCTTTCAAAGTGGCCTGCGGAAGATAGGTACTCAAACCTCCGGTCACTTTTACAGGCACCGTTTCCAATGTGAGAGAGGCACTTAGAAGTCCTTTAGCCTGTGCTGTCAGAGTTACTTTTCCGGCAGCCGTCGTGCTGCGGATCAGTGCGCGGTTGATACCACATTCTACCGGAAGGTTTGTATCAAGAATATGATTGTTTTTACCTTGAGCAATACCTCCGCGCCATTCCGCCTGACCCTTGAGTGTGAACTGAATAGTGCGGTTGTCCAACGGACAACGTTGTCCGTCTTTATCTACCACTTCCACCTGTATCAATGTCATATCCGCACCGTCTGCATGAAAGCCTTCGGGGTTTTGGATAGCGGTAAGTTTCAGACTGGCAGGTTCACCGGCTGTATTTACAGCATAACGACTGATTTCTTTCCCTGCTTTATTGTAGCTGACAGCTTCCAGTTTGCCCGGTTTGAAGGCTACGTTGTCGAAAGTAAAGAGAAAATTGTATTGGCGTTTGCCTTTACCCAGGGAGTTACCATTCAGGAAAAGCTCCACCTCTTCTCCGGTAGATACTACCTGCACAGGTTTTACCGTATTATCCGGATAGTTCCAGTGTCCGATGATGTAGGTCTGGTCTTTTTCCGTATCTACCCATCCGTCCCACATTACCTGATGTGCGTAGAAAGCATCTTTTTCGATACGCATCGCGTCCGTCACTCCACTTCTTCGGTAGTTTTCCGCACCCCGGTAGTGGGTATTGGTGTCGGAGAAGATAATTTTAGTACCGCCGGAGCTGACTCTGTTACCCGTTCCGGGACGCTCACGCCAATAATCATACCAGCGGGCTATCATGGTGATGGCAAGTTCATCTTGGTTGCGGTTATAGTCAGTGGCCGGTTGTCCTTTATAAAGTGGTCCGTCACCTTCTTTGTGGAAAGGATAGCTATATTCATCCCAGTACTTTCTTAAACCTTCGTCGCGGCAATATTCGGTCGCCCACATCGGATGATGTTCGCTTCTGTTGATGTACAGCATTTCGCCACCGTATTCCGCTTCGCGGATATCCAACATTTCACGTGATCCGATGGCACGTCCGCCGAACGGGTCGTATTTGTCGCGGACAGCTTTCATTTCTATCATGTGTTCGCGGCTGATGGCTTTGTTGCCACATTCGTAGAACAGGATACTCGGATTATTACGGTTGTAGATAATCGCGTCTCGCATCAACTCCACCCGTTGTTCCCATTGACGTCCTTCACGGTCTTTTTCTGCATCTCCGGCAGGCATTGCCTGTATCAGACCTACACGGTCGCAGGATTCTACATCCTGTTTCCACGGAGTAGCGTGCATCCAGCGAACCAGATTCGCGTTTCCTTTCACCATCAGGTCATTAGAAAAATCGCTCAACCAGGCAGGTACGGACAGACCTACTGCCGGCCATTCGTTGCTGGTGCGCTGTGCATACCCTTTCATTTGGATAACACGGTCGTTCAACCATATCTTTCCTTCCGCGAAGCGGGTCTTGCGGAAGCCGGTGCGGGTACTGACTTCGTCGAATATCTGATTATTATCATCTTTCAAAGCGGTTTTTACCGTATACAAGTAACCATATCCCCAACTCCAGAAGTGAAGATTATGAAGGATGGCAGATGCTTTTACCGTCTTAGTCTCTCCGGCTTTCAAAGTCACTTTATCACCTTGGAAAGTTTTCATTAGTTTGCCGTCGGCATCAAGTATAGTCACCTGATAGCTGAATTGCCGGGTAGCTTTACTGTCATTTCTGACTTCCGATTCGGCATGAATCGTAGCTTTGCGTCCTTGGATGTCGAAGTCTTGGGCATAGACGTATACGCCTGTCGTTTTCAGGTTGCTATATAGGGGAAGAGTCTGATATACATTATCAGTAACGTACAAGAAGACGTTTTTAGGAATACCGCCATAGTTGGCATTGAAATTGCGGTCGTTCCACTGGAACTTAGAGTTAGTTCCTTCTTCTCTGTACATCCAGTCGTTGTCGGTGCGAACGGCAATCACGTTCTCACCCTCTTTGATATGTGGAGTCAGGTCGAACCCTACCGCCATAACACCGTTTTCGTGTCTGCCTAGATAATGTCCGTTAAGATAGAAGTCTCCGCGTTGGCGTACTCCTTCAAATTCGACGAATACTTTCTGATTACTTTTCAGTTCCGGAATCTGGAAACTCTTGCGATACCATACCACTGTATCTGTCAATTGTTCAATGGAAAGTTTGAATGCTTCATCTTCATTGAAGGCATGGGGCAAAGTTACTTGTTTCCATTTACTGTCGTCGAATTTTGTATCTTTGGCTTTAGGAAAGTCTCCTATCCGCAGCTTCCATTCGCTGTTGAAATTGTATTTTTTGCGTTCGGATGCCTGTATATTAATGGCGGACAGTATAGCCAGGAGAAATGTGAAAAGAAATAATTTGTGTTTCATGATAGTCTCTTAACTTACTTGAATTGATATCCTCTGAAAGTACCTTTCATTTTTATAAGGTCCGGTCCGAAATAGAATCCCGGTTGTGTTGGCTGGTTATAGCCTACATTTTGGGTAGCGATACTGATTCTGTATATCGGTTCTTCAAGGAAGGTGTGGAATCTGTATTCGGTCGGAATAGTCGAAACGTAGAGCCGGAGAGCAGCGTTGTTCTCGGAGCGTACGAGTACTTCTTCCCGCCAATCGCCTATAATGTCACCTTGGAGACAAGGATTCGATTTCGTTCCATTGTTGAAAAGAGTTCCTGTGAATTTGACAAGCGGAACAAACTTTTTGTTTTCCCAGTCGTATTTAATAATCATGTTTCTATCCAATAGTTCGCGTAATAGGTCTCCATCCCACCAGACAGCCATATTGGTCGGCATATTTCTCATTTTAGGGGCTATGATTTCTCCTTTTACGTTTCGAATTCCTTGTGAATCTCCTGACCACATTTCCACACCCGGATGAGTCGGGTCAATGTCGGCGGCCATACAACGTCCTACATCGGTATTGCTTTTTATCTGTAATAACACTTCTCCGGTGGCGGCATCTCTGTACGTACTTCCGTCACGTTTGTTTTCGTGGCAGTCCCATACTTGCAGACCTTTTCGTGAAGGGTCAAAATGTGTCAGGTGGATGGCGTCTCCATGTCCCATTCGGGTAGAATAAAGTCCTTTGCCGTTGTGGTCGATAGCACAGGAACCGTAAATGATTTCGTCGCATCCATCACCATCCACATCGCCTACACGCAGATTGTGGTTTCCTTGTCCGGCGTACAGCTCGCATCCGGGATGGTTGCTGTCGAATACCCAACGGTTCTTCAGTTCTTTTCCGTTCCAGTCGAAGGCAGCCAGAACAGTACGCGTGTAGTAGCCTCGGCACATGACAACACTTGGGTGTACTCCGTCAAGATAGGCTACACAAGCCAGGAAGCGGTCGCTTCGGTTACCTTTTGCGTCTCCCCAGTCGGCAACGTTGCTGCGGGCAGGGATATAGTCGATGGTATGTAAGGCTTCACCGGTGTCTCCTGAAAAAACAGTCAGGTATTCCTTACCTTTCAAGATACGTCCTTGCTTCATCATTTGATTCCTGCTTTGGTCAAAGGAACCGGCTTCGCGATAGTCTGCATCGGCATTTCCAATTACTTTTCCTTTTCCGTCCACTGTTCCGTCGGCAGTCCGCATCACTACTTCCGCTTTGCCGTCGCCATCCAGATCGTACACCATGAATTGAGTATAATGAGCTCCTGCACGTATGTTTTTACCCAAGTTGATACGCCATAGCTGTTCTCCGTTCATTCGGTAACAATCGATGTATACTTCGCCTGTATAGCCTTCATGTGCATTGTCGTGTGAATTGCTGGGGTCCCATTTGAGGATAATTTCGTATTCGCCGTCACCGTCTACGTCACCGATGGAAGCATCATTGGGACTGTACGTGTAGGTATCACCTGCCGGAGTTACTCCGTCGGCCGGTTTTTGCAGGGGAATTTCCAGATAGCCGAGAGGCGCGTTTTCCGGGAGTGTGTATGTACCGTCAATGTGATGCGTTTCCTTGCCTTTTAGAACAGGACGTATTTCGTAAACAGCCGTTTTCTGACTGTTATTCTTATCACGGAACAAGGTGCTGACTGTGATGGGAGTGTCTGTCAGTTTCTTCCCGTCTCTGTACACATTGAAACCGGTCTGTATCGGATCGGAAGAAAGATACCTCCACGAAACGATTACTTCTGAAGGGTTTTCGCGAATGGCAACTACGCCGCGGTTTAGTTTCTCCCGTTGTAACTTTGAGTAGTTATAACCAGGTTGTGCTGTCATTGTTGCAACAGGCAGTAACATGAATATGCACAATAGATAAATTGCAATTCTTCTCATATTTGTTTCATCGGTTTGGACCTTATTATATTTATTCACTCGCAAAATTACTCCTTTTTTGAATGTATGAAATGGAGAAATGTACAAAGACTATATACAATTGTGCACCCTTTCAAATTAATTGTCCGTATGATATAATATTCTATCTTTTGCGTACATCCGTCCATTACCTCTTTGATGATATGCGATAATTTTGCAACATGAACTAAAAGAAGTAATTATGAAGTATCTTTTATCTATTGTACTATTGGCCTTGATTGGTGTTACAACTCCGAAAAAGACAACTCCCGCTTATGATTGGGGAAGTGTGTCTGCAAAGCCGGATTTATCGTGGGCCGATCAAGTGGGGGCGCGGAGGACTCCGGAAAACACAGAATGGGATGCCGGAAAGTTCGGGTTGCGGAATGACACTTCCGTATTTAGTACTCCTGCTATCCAGGCCGCTATTGATGCTTGTCACCAACAGGGAGGAGGCACGGTAGTTGTTGCCCCGGGGTATTATAAAATAGGTGCTTTGTTTATCAAGAGTGGTGTGAACCTGCATCTTAGTAAAGGTACTACTTTGCTTGCGAGTGATAATATTCAGGACTATCCGGAATTTCCTTCCCGCATTGCCGGTATCGAAATGACATGGCCTTCGGCTGTTATCAATATAATGGATGCGGAAAATGCTGCTCTTACGGGGGAAGGTTTTATCGATTGCCGCGGAAAAGTATTCTGGGATAAATATTGGGCGATGCGGGAGGAATATGAGAAGAAGAATCTGCGCTGGATTGTGGATTATGATTGCAAGCGGGTGAGGGGAGTACTAGTTTCCAACAGCAAGCATATCACGTTGAAAGACTTTACGTTGGTGCGTACAGGATTCTGGGCTTGTCAGATTTTGTATTCGGATCATTGTTCGGTGAGCGGACTTACTATTAATAATAATGTAGGAGGTCACGGACCAAGTACGGATGGCATTGATATTGATTCATCCACCAATATTCTGGTAGAAAACTGTGATGTGGATTGCAACGATGATAATATTTGTATTAAGGCAGGGCGTGACGCGGATGGACTGCGTGTGAATCGTCCGACGGAGAATGTGGTGGTTCGTAACTGTATCGCCCGTAAAGGTGCGGGCTTACTGACTTGCGGAAGTGAGACTTCCGGTTCTATCCGCAATGTACTGGCTCATGATTTGATAGCGTATGGCACAGGAACGACATTGCGTCTGAAATCATCCATGAACCGTGGCGGAACGGTCGAGAATATCTATATGACGCGTGTTGAGGCTGATAGTGTGACTCATATCCTGTCTGTCGATTTGAACTGGAATCCGAAATATAGTTATTCTGCCTTGTCGAAAGAATATGAAGGAAAAGATGTTCCTGAACACTGGACTACTATGTTGACTCCGGTAGAGCCGAAGGAAAAGGGGTATCCTCATTTTCGTAATGTGTATTTCTCTCACGTAAAAGCAGATGGAGCAAAACGTTTTATTTCCGCTTCGGGATGGAGCGCAAGTCATCGCATCGAGAATTTTTATCTGTCTAACATTAATGCGGAGGTGGAATCTGTCGGAAAGATAACTTATGGAAAGAATTTCCAGTTACAGGATATTCATTTGACGGTAAAAGATAAAAGCCGATTGCGGCAAACGGATAATATAGATAGTAAGATTGAGATTAATTACAAATAATTCTCCTTACAGGCATGAAGCTCTTGACAAAGCCTTTTTTATGTTGTATATTTGTAGGTGTGAATATCAATGGATAAAAGGTTTGATTAAAAAGAATGAAAAAGAAACTAGTACAATATGATGACAATATATCAGGGAGTCCTTACAGTAGTTAAGCTGTGAGAGTTTCTGTATGAGCCAAAGGCTGCGAATCTTTATGGGATTTGCAGCCTTTTTTGTTGCGAAAAATCACGGTTATATCCTTAATTCGGAGATTCATCGTTTATAATAAACTTGGATACCGTTTATAATAAACTATTCAATAGTTTATTAAGAACGTTGACGAAGATTATGAAAGAAGAGTCATCTTTTTTCTTTTTTTGGTTCAAGATAAATTATGCTTTATCTTGGATATGTTATGAAAAGTAAATGATATAGACGTCGTTGTCACAAAATTCTATTTTTTGCGTACGATATTACAGCTCCTATGGTATAAAAAACAGTAGCTTTGCTGCTACATAATACTTGATATACCATGAAACGCATTAGCCTTCTTCTTTTTTTTATAGGATGTTTCCTCTTTTCTCTTTCGGCTACGAATTATTTTGTGGCTACTAATGGAAGCGATTCAAACAGCGGGACGATTGATAAGCCTTTTGCCACATTGGGCAAAGCACAATCAAAAGTGATGGCAGGAGATACTGTATATATCCGGCAAGGTACATATCGAGTGACGGAAGCAGAGATAATGGAACATTATACTGCGGGAAGTACTACTTGGAGCCGGGTATTTAAAATGTCAAAGAGTGGAACTGGACCGGACAAACGAATTTGTTACTCCGGTTATAAAAATGAGCGTCCGGTTTTTGACCTTTCGGCGGTAAAGCCGGAAAATGAACGTGTTATTGTGTTTTATGTAAGCGGCTCTTATTTGCATTTCAGAAATATAGAGGTGGTGGGAACACAAGTAACTATTGTGGGACATACCCAGTCCGAATGTTTTCGCAATGAAGGGGGAAGTGATAATATCTACGAACATCTGTCGATGCATGACGGTATGGCGATCGGTTTCTATATAGTGACGGGTAAGAACAATCTGGTGCTGAATTGCGATGCCTATAATAATTATGATCCTGTATCCGACGGCGGTAAAGGTGGAAATGTAGATGGATTCGGTGGACATCTCACTTCTCCCCAATATACGGGCAATGTATTCCGGGGGTGTCGTGCGTGGTATAACAGTGATGATGGTTTTGATTTGATTAACTGCCAGGCGGTTTTTACCATTGATAACTGTTGGTCTTTCTTGAATGGATATACGAAAGACGGGGGTAAAGCTGGTGACGGCACCGGGTTTAAGTCCGGGGGATATGGGATGAGTGATAATCCTAAAGCACCAAGTGTGATTCCTATGCACATTGTTCAGTACTGCCTTGCTTATATGAATAAGAATAAGGGGTTTTATGCCAATCATCATTTAGGAGGGATAGCGTGGTATAATAATACGGGTTATCAGAACCCGTCCAATTTCTGTATGTTGAACAGGAAGACTGCATCGGAAGCGGTTGACGTACCGGGATATGGTCATATTATAATGAATAACTTGTCACATACACCGAGGTCTTCGGGAAAACATATCATAGACGTTAATCAAGCGGAATGTGAAATAGCAAACAACTCTTTTCTTCCGGTAGACATGGCTGTGACGGATGATGATTTTGTTAGTTTGGATGCTTCCCAGCTTACCTTGCCTCGTAAGTCAGACGGAAGTCTTCCTTATGTAGAATTTTTGCGGCTGAAGACGAATAGTAAATTATATAATGCCGGAATGGGTTGTTTCCTTACCGGGGGCGGTGAAGATACTAGCTATGGTTGGCTGGAAGATGCGGCAATACTTGTTGAGGGAAATGTGGCAAAGATAGTAGGTCATGGCGCAGAAGCATTTGTGTACTTCTATATTAATGGTAAGGCAGTCTCTTTCTCTGATAGACAAGTGGATTTATCGGCCTATAAGGGAGAAATTGATTTGAAAGCGACAACAGATAATGGTGGCGTAACTAAATTGAAAGTGATAAGGTAACGCAGAAATGTAGAATTATGAAACCGATTCATAAAATAAAGAGAATATGAATAGAAAAACGATCATAAACAGACCATTGGATGTATTTAGGAAAGCAATGCTTTTCCTGTTGCTTTGTGTGCTTATCGCATCATGTAGCAAGGAAGATGTTATTACGGAAGAAACGGGTATAACCGGAACTCCTCATTTCACCTGGGATATTGCGGTCGAACTTGAACAGCCCAATAATTGGTGCATGACTTTGGCTACAGAAAAAGTAGCAATAACTAATCTAACAGAAGGAAAACAATATATACTCACTTGGAAAGGAGGACTTTCAACTGGGCGGAAAACAGGCGGGGTATTAAAAACGGTTATACGCGGGGAACAAACAAAGAATACGGATTTGGATCTGCTGGAAATAAAAGAATCAGGAAATAGTACTTATGAAATCTTTCTTCGTGGTGGCGGACGTAAAGGAGAGATTGTGTTTACAAAATAATAGTCTACCGGATTGTTCATCCCGGAATAAATGATATAAGAAAAACTTAACTCTATTCGTAGCGTGTCTTCTTTTATAAAGAGGATGCGCTTTTTTTTGATACTGTGGAGAGCGTTTTATTTTAATTCGATGTATGTACAAAAATAAGTCTGAATATGGAATATTGTATATAGATAAGTAGTATTTGAATCTGTTGCATAGAACTCCATAAGAAAATCAATATCTCCATATCCTTTGCTTTGGGGCAAATGGAAACATGCGGTACTTTTGCAAAAAAAGTAACGAGATATAGAAAATGATAAAGTCAGCATTTTTAATAGTAGCAACATGTTGTAGTCTGCAACTGTTTAGTCAGGAAAAATTTCCCGATGGTAAGATTATACCGGATTGGTTTTACAAAAATGAAAAAACTGATATAAATGGATTAGGAAAGAATTTCTTGATTACCGACTATGGAGTAGTGAATGATAGTACACTATTACAGACAGAGAAAATTCAGGCTGTTATAGATTTGGCGTCTAATAATGGAGGCGGAGTCGTTGTTATACCTGAAGGTACTTATCTTAGTGGTGCGCTTTTCTTTAAGCCGGGAACACACTTGCATCTGGAAAAGAAGGCTGTATTGAAAGGTAGTGACGATATTAGCAACTTTCCTGTAATAGAAACACGGATGGAGGGACAGAACCTAAAGTACTTTTCAGCTTTGATTAATGTTGATAAGGTAGATGGTTTCACCCTTTCCGGAAAAGGAAAAGTTGATGGAAATGGTGAACGATATTGGAAGTCATTCTGGTTACGGCGTAGTGTTATCCCTAAATGTACTAATATGGATGAATTGCGTCCTCGTCTACTTCATATATCTCATAGCAATAATGTACAAGTTTCAGATGTGCGACTTGTTAATTCTCCGTTTTGGACAACTCACATTTATAAATGTGATAGCGTAAAACTTTTGGATTTGCATATCTTTTCACCTTCTTCTCCCGTAAAGGCTCCAAGTACGGATGCAATTGATATTGATGCATGTAAAAATGTACTTGTCAAGGGATGCTATATGTCGGTTAATGATGACGCAATTGCATTAAAAGGCGGTAAAGGACCATGGGCTGATCAAAATCCCGATAATGGTGGCAATTGTGATATTATCATTGAAGACTGTACTTTTGGATTCTGTCACGGAGTGCTGACTTGCGGTAGCGAATCGATATATAATCATAATATAATTCTTCGACGCTGCAATCTGGATCAGGCTAAACGCCTGTTGTGGTTGAAAATGCGTCCGGATACTCCCCAACAATATAAGTACATCCTCGTTGAAGACATAAAAGGAAATGTCCGCAATTGTATCTTTATTGCTCCTTGGACACAGTTTTATGATTTGAAAGATCGCAAGGATATGCCAGTCTCGTATTCCAGCTATATTACAATGCGTAATATTCATCTGGATTGTGATTCCTTTTTTGCTGTAGAGAAATCAAAACAATATAAATTATCCAATTTCTGTTTTGACAATTTGACTATTACGGCTAAAAAAGATGTGAAGATAGATGAAAATATTATTGATGCATTGGTTATGAGAAAGGTTGAGATAAATAAAGTGAATTAAAAAAGAATGGTAGATGGTAGAAAGACTGGAAAATCGTACATAGCCTGTAAAATCGTACAAAATAGGCGTGTGATGGGCTGTACACATATGAATTTACATAAGAAAGTCGAATTCTCCATATTCCTTTTCTTTAACTCTACCATGTAATGCGGTATCTTTGACATGTGCTTATTCAGTAAAATATTGAATCTAAAACTATAAAATACAATGAAATTCTGTAGAATTATTTTTTGTCTGTGGTTATTGGTCTGTTTCTTTCCAATAGGTATTCATGCAGATATACAACTTCCCTCTATATTATCAGATAATATGGTACTTCAGCAAAATGCGAAAGTACGTTTCTGGGGAAAGGCACGTCCCGGAGAAAAGATTTTGGTAAAGACTTCATGGGATCATAAGAAATACAAGGTGACTGCTTTAGAAAACGGTCATTGGGAATTGATGATACAAACACCGGCTGCTACTTCCGGACAATCTGTAATGTTGAAAGGTGATAATAAGATCCGGATCAATAATATATTAATAGGTGAAGTCTGGCTTTGTACGGGACAGTCAAATATGGAATTTCCCGTAGCCCGTAATCCGCAAGTGAAATGGAAAACAGGAATGTTGAATGAAGCGGAAGAAATGAAAGATGCTGATTTCCCGGAAATCCGCCTGTTTCATGTAGAGCATCAACTGGCACCTGATGATGAAAAAGAAGATTGCGTTGGAAAGTGGGTGGTTTGTAATCCGGAGAATCTGAAGGACTTTTCTGCTGTAGGATTTGTCTTTGGACGTAAATTGTATAAAGATTTGAGTACACCGGTTGGATTGATTCAGTCTACTTGGGGAGGAACACATGCTGAATCATGGACAAGTATGAAAGTGATGGAAAACAATCCGCTGTATGCTGATGTCTTAAAACAGTATTCAAAAGAAAAGGTGAGTAGGGAAAAAGATAAGTGTAAGGTTCCGGCTACTTTGTGGAATGGTATGATTGCTCCTATACTAGGGTATACAGTGAGAGGAAATATCTGGTATCAGGGAGAATCCAACTCTGTACGCTATGAGAAATATCAGGAAGTATTTACTAAACTGATAAATAGTTGGCGGAAAGAGTGGAATCAGCCGGATATGCCTTTCTATTTTGTACAGATTGCACCACATTACAAACAACCGGCAGGTATTCGTGAAGCACAATTAAAAACATGGTTAAGTGGACTTGAAAATATTGGTATGGCAGTAGTGACGGATGCAGCCGATTCTACCGACATACATCCACGAAATAAAGTTGCACCGGGCGAACGGCTGGCAGCTTGGGCATTAGCAAAGCAATATGGTAAAAAGATTGTTTATTCAGGACCTCTCTACAAATCAATGAAAGTGAATGGGGGAGAAATTACATTAGATTTTGAATTTGCGGAAGGTGGCCTGCAGACACCCGGCAATGAACCGGTAAAAGGATTTTTTATTGCCGGCAATGATGCGCGGTTTTATCCGGCTGAAGCTGTAATTGATGGAAGTTTGATAACACTTTCTTCAACTTATGTCTCTGCACCTGTAGCTGTACGCTACGGTTATGGGACTTTCTTTAGAGTGAATCTGTTTAATAAAGCCGGACTTCCGGCAGTTCCTTTCCGTACGGATACTTTTTCTTCCGACACTTATTATCGTCTGTTTGCCGATTCGGAAATTCGTCGTTTTCCGGAAGCGTGGCAACTGGATCATGGAAAACGCCTGTATTTTGGTTATGCGCAAGGAGTAGGTTGTTGTGCGATGTTACAAGTTTGGAAGAAAACAGGAGACCGTAGGTACTTTGATTATGTAGAGGCATGGGCTGATTCTTTGGTAGACGACAAAGGAGAGATTCATTTATATAAGAAAGAAACCTATAATTTGGATTATATCAATTCCGGAAAAGTTCTGTTTGATTTGTACAATGAAACCAAAAAGGAGAAATATAAATTGGCTATCGAGAATTTGATAGATCAGCTAAAAAAGCAACCTCGTACAACAGATGGAGGTTTCTGGCATAAGAAAATATACCCTAATCAGATGTGGTTGGATGGATTGTATATGGCTTCTCCTTTTATGGCTCGATATGGAGCTGAATTTAATCGTCCGGAATGGATTGATGAGGCTGTTAAACAGTTCACTCTCTGCCATCAGCATACATACGATACCAAGACGGGACTTTATTATCATGCATGGAATGAGGACCGGAGCCAGCGCTGGGCTGATCCGGAAACTGGCCATTCTCCTAATTTCTGGGGACGTAGTATTGGTTGGTGGTTTATGGCTTTGGTAGATGCTTTGGAATATATTCCCCAAGATCATTCAGGCTATGCTGATATGATTAAATGGACGAAAGAATTAGCAGAAACTCTTTCAAAATACCAAGATAAAAATGGTTTATGGTATCAGGTAATTGACCAACCTTCACGTACCGGTAATTTCCCGGAAGCTTCTGTTACGGCACAATGTATGTATGCCTATATGAAAGCTGTGAATAAAGGATACATTGATAGTCAGTATCGTGCTATTGCAGAAAAAGCCTTTAAGGGGCTGTGCAATAAACTGCTAATCTCAAATTCGGACGGAACATTGACATTGACAAGATGTTGCCAAGTGGGTGGATTAGGCGGTAAGCCTTATCGTGACGGTAGTTTTGAGTATTATATAGGAGAGAAAATGAGAGATAATGATGCTAAAGCAACAGGACCTTTCATTATGGGATGTATTGAACTGAACAAATAATATAGAAATAGAAATGATAGGAAATTTTCGACTACAGTTTCAATTAATGAACAAATAAAATGTAATACCATGAAAAAAGAACAAATTATCAAATCGATGTTATTTTTAATTATTCCTTTGCTTGCTATCTCATGTGATGGTAATGGCCTTATGGAATATGAAGAGACTGCATTGATGCAAGGAGATGTGCAGCAAGGACTGTTAAATGATGGGACAAGTGATAATACATGTATGGTTAATCTGAATTTATTCACAAAACCTTATTTTGATTATCAGTATAATACGGGTGATCATGTAGATGAGTGTTTTGTATATATTGATAATCAGGAAGATCTTACTAGATGCCTTTATCCACAAAGTGGAAAGAATGTAAAAGGTAATTTCTTGATACCTTTCGGAAAACATCGAATTAAATTGAATATAGAAATTGATGATGGTAAATCATATACATATCCGATTGAACTATGCAATGCTTTGGTAACCTTAAAGAACGGTGAAGCAAGTACGGTGCTCTACGATAGAATTATTCTTAAAAGAGCGGATTCTTCTTTCACAAATTCAGCCTTTACTGTTGAATTTGATGTAGATTTTCCTTATACTGAAAACAATGATTACACATTAGATATTACATTAGGATTTTATGATGAAACATACGACGATGGTTCTTCAGGTCCTTATGTAAACGGAAATGTTAGTGTTAATACTTATTATCAATGGAGATCCATTTTTGAACCAGCTAGGCCAACTGATATTGACTTTGTTCTTGGAATTGTATATAATTCTACTCAAAAAGAATATTGTTATAAAGGGTATTGTGAACAAGACTTTTCTATAGATAGGAATGGAATGGCTGTTAATAATGTAAGTTGGCATAAAATGGTAAGATTACCAAATGGTGATGATATTGGCTATAAATTATATTTAATAACAGGTATATGGGCTAAATTACAGTCAAATATTGATACTATGATTGGTGAAACAGAAGTTTCGTGGTATTCAGCTTATTATAGAGTAGAATGGGATGACGGAGAATATTCAGAATGGTATCCTATGGATGAATTAGACGAATCTTCAGTTAGGATAGATGCTACTATTGATTATTATCCTAATATTGAGATTGTATGTTTCAATACCAAAGAAATTCAGGATGCTTATGCATCACAATGGGGCATTGTACCTTAATAACTAAAAAGTCTTGATTTTTACGTATAAAGATGAGGATCAATATTAAAATAGATATTCAACTACTGATTACGTAAATAGCAAAATAATTAAGTATACTTGACAACGGATATACAATTTTTTAGGTTTGAATTTAATTTATTAATCAAATGAGTATTTATTAATTATTTTTTTATATAAAATGAGAAACACAGCAACTTTTCAAAAAAAGGCATGTCCAATTGCCGTGAGATGCTTAACAAGCATTTTATATTTCTTTTTGTTTTCACTCTCGTCGTTAGCGGCTTGCGTGGATAAAGAACCTGTAGATGAGGAGGATGCAGATCCTGCTATCAATCCTTACAGTTCATATCTAGAGGAGGAAGAAAGTGGTGGTAATACAAGTTCTGGTCCGGCATTTCCTGTCTTAGCCAATTATGCACCGGCATTTCCGGGTGCAGTAGGGTATGGTAGAAACGCTGATGGTGCACGTGGTAGTAACAACCGGGAAATTTATGTAGTAACTAATTTGAATAATAGTGGTGCTGGATCGTTAAGAGATGCTGTTAGTCAAGCAAACAGAATTATAGTGTTTAACGTGTCAGGTGTGATTGATTTGAATAAAGAAGTACTTGTGTTTAAGGACAATCAAACAGTCTTGTTTCAGACAGCTCCCGGTGATGGCATCGAACTTTATAATGGTAGGACTTCTTCCACCAATGCAAATAATCTGATTGTACGTTATATGCGTATGCGTACTGGTCGCCAGGTTAGTGGCAGTGACAACATAGACGCAGGAGGAGCTGCCTATGGGCATGATCAAATTTATGATCATTGTTCTTTCACATGGGGAACAGATGAATGTTTTTCACTCAATAATGACAAGCAACCGAAAGGTCTCTATAACATAACATTGCAGAATTCAATTTTAGGACAAGGATGCCAGAATCATTCTTGTGGAGGTTTAGTTCAAACTAGTGATGAAGAAGGAGTTACTGTTTTCCGAAATCTATTTATTGATAATAAAACTCGTAATTTTAAAGTGAAAGGATTGAATCAATTTGTTAACAATGTTATCTATAATTGGGGAAATGGAGCGGCTTATAATATGGGGGGGGAATCTTCAGGGCACTCTAACACAGTTATTGAAAATAATTATTTTATCAAAGGACCAGCTTATACATGGGTGAATACGTCATATCCTATAGAAACTACAGATAAGAGTATGTTCGATGATGAAACGAAATATCATTATAATGGAATAAGTAGTGACAATAAAAATTATTTGGTAGATACTTATCAACAAGTAAATCCAACTAAACCTTTTATAGGTGGTAATGGTGATGGTGATTTTGATACTTATTGTGTAGGTAATTATTATGATAACGATAAAGACGGCACATTAAATGGATTCGAAATCACTCAGGGTAATTGGCAAACCTATTGTAGTGCCACTCCTGTCTTTCTGAGTAAACCAGATAGCCAACATTCGGAAATCAGCATAAAAACTAGTGCTACAGAAGCTTATCATTGGATTGTTAAAAATGTTGGACCGGTTTTACCCAATCGTGATTTGGTAGATAAATTCATGATTGATGAACTGACTTCATTAGGTACTAAAGGAACAATTTTTAGAAATCAAAACATAGAGACACAATACCCTCTTGCCAAGACTTGGCAAAATATTAATGTTGGCACTGCTAGAAAAGATACGGATGGCGACGGCATACCCGATGATTTTGAGGACAAATGGGGGCTAAATAAAAATAATGCAGGAGATGCCGTTCGTATTGCAGAGAACGGATATACGATGATTGAAAACTATGCTCTTTCACTCGAATTCCCAGATGAGTATGAAAAGGCTTGGAATGAAGCATACGGTGAATAAATAGTGAAATACAATAAATAATGAAGATTATACATTATCAATTAATCTGAATTTTGAATAATGATAGAGAGAACTCCTAATTTTAAATTAATAAAAAAAATGAACAACAAAGTATTTTTACGGAGAATGCTTTGGCTGCTATGTCTTCCATTACTCTTAACTGCATGTAAAGATAGCATGGATGAGCACTATGAAGTACCTGATTGGGTAGCAGACAATGCATGGGAAGTGTTAAGTTCCGGTGAACACGGAAACTATTCTATTTTCTTGCAGGGGCTAGAGATTGCTGGCTACAAGCAAATGCTGGAGGGTAAAGCAATTTTAACTATTATTGCTCCAGACGACGATGCTTTTCAAACTTATTTGAATAAGAGAGGATTTACCAGCATCAGTGATATGCCTGTTAACGAAGTGAGTAAATTGATTGGGTACCACGTGCTCTATTATTCTTATAATAAGGAGAAACTAGTCAATTTCCGTCCAACAGGAAGTACGGAAACGGAAGAGGAGCAGAACATAAAAGCAGGATTGTATTACAAACACCGCACAAGAAGTAGCGATGCTCCTACTGTTGAGACAACCCCTACAGGGGCTTCTGTCATGGTGTATCACTTAGAACGTTATTTGCCTATATTTTCCTACCGTTATTTCCAGACGAAAGGTATAGATGCTAAAAATAATTACGAGGCTTTCTACCCCAATTCTACTTGGACGGGAGATGATGGTTTCAATGTATCTAATGCATCTGTAAAAGAATATGGAATTATTGCTAATAACGGCTATATTCATGCTGTTGATCGAGTCGTTGAACCGCTAGAAACGATTTATACGGAACTGAAAAATAAAGAAAAATACTCGACTTTCCTTGATTTGTATGATTCGTTTGGCGTTTACGTTGCAGATGATGAATTGAGTAAGTCATATGCTAAAGCATACGGAGTGGATACGCTCTATCAGTATCAGCATGGGGGATTGCCAAATATTGCTTGTGAATGGCCTACAAGCAGCTATTTGAATTTTACGGCGTTGACAGCTCTTTCTTATAGTATTTTTGCACCGTCAAACACTGCTATTAATAGTTTCTTTGATAGCTTTTGGAAAATCGGTGGTTATTCTTCTATGCAGGAAGTAGATGCGCTAGCGTTGAATTATTTCCTCTATCAATTTATTTATGGAGGTAGTATGTTATTCCCTGAAGAGTTAGGAGACGATGAATTGAAGAATTTGGCGGGCTCATCTCTTAATATTAATCCTGCTGCATTGAATGAAAAAACGATGTGTGTTAATGGTGCTCTCTATGGTATGGATGAAATTAAGGAACCTAGCACATTTGCTTCCGTTATCGGACCTTTGTTTCAATATAAAAGTGCACGTTCTTTTCTCTACGCATTGTTAGGGAGTTCACTGTTCTCTTCTTATGTGTCTGACTTGAGTAAATATATTGTCTTGGTTCCTACAGCCGAACAATTTGAAGCCTCTGGCATTCGGACGGTTTACAGTACACAGGGGTTGGAAGCAGAAGGAGATGATGGATGGGCGGAAATCAGCAATACTGCCAAGCAAAATATCGTGTATTTGCATTCAGCTAGTATCTCGAGTGAACAATCAAGTGAATTACCAGAAAGAGGAACGCGTGTGATTCCTACGGAGTCTACCTGGAACTACTGGTTCGTTAAAGATGGAAACATCACTTGTAGCTCAACTTTCAATCAACAGTTGAATCCTCAGTTCAATGGTACAGTTTTTACACCATTTACTAAACTTAAAAATGGAAGTAACGGAAGTACATATAGCTTTGATGCTGAACAATTGTTTGCAGCAGAGAGCGGGGATTTGGCTTATAACATTGCTATCTGTGCGGATCACAATTATCCCTATTACTGTTTTGCTCAGTTATTGCGTGAGGCAAATCTTATATCCAATCAGATTATGATGAATTTATTTGGTAAAGGACGGTTCGTTGCATTTATCCCGACTAACGATGCTATAAAGCGGGCATTGGCATCAAATAAAATTCCAGGAGCGATTGATGCTTCATTTGATGCTGAAGGTAAGTTAAGTGGTACATTTGATGCAAAAGAATTGGCAAATTATTTGAATTCCTATTTTATTACTGCTGCTCAAAACGTTATTCCATCTTATCCGTATATAGGATCCGATTTTAAAAATGGGCGTTATTGGAGTGAACGTGTGGTACAGACGGAAGGAGCTACTGCACCGCAGCTAATTTATACAGATAATGGAACTTCACTAAGTATCCAATTGGAAGGTGGAAACAAATGTCAAGTGGTATCAGATTACGATTACTTCCCATTTGCATACGAAGGAGGTTGTTTCCATCTGATTGATGATGTCTTTTGATTAACAGAAAAACAGAGATTATGAAATTATTAAAATACATACTGATTGCTATCGTATTCGCAGCAACTACTGGCGAAGCTTTCGGACAAGCGAAAGTCCTCTCTGGAAAAGTGACCGAGATGTTCGGGACGACAGCAGAACCTATGATAGGGGTGAACGTAAATATTCTCAACTCCCAAAACCGTTCTTTAGGTGGTACTGTCACAAATCTGGACGGTATTTATAACCTTCCGATCCCGAATGAGAACAATCTGATCATCGTTTTTTCTTATATTGGAAAAAAGAGTGAAAGAATCAAATACAACGGTCAGACACGGTTGAATGTTGTCCTAAAAGATGATACACAGACCATTAATGAAGTTGTTGTGCAAGGAAAACGAATCGAACGGAATGACTTAGGTATCAGTGCTAGAGAACAATCTTCTGCAACGCAGAAGGTTAGTATGGAAGATTTGGTGGCTGTTGCTCCTGTAACTTCCATCGAAGATGCCTTGCAAGGACAGCTCGGTGGTGTGGATATTGTATTAGGTGGTGGCGACCCTGGAGCACGTGCTTCCATACAGATTCGTGGTGGTAGTACACTGAATGCTAATGCAGAACCACTGATTGTAGTAGATGGAGTTCCTTATCCGGCAGAAATTGATGATAATACTGATTTCTCTACCATCAATAATGACGATTTGGGTGCCTTGTTGAATATCTCTCCGCAAGATATTGAGTCTATCGAAGTGTTGAAAGATGCAGCAGCTACTGCCGTTTGGGGTACTTCCGGTGCCAACGGTGTATTGGTTATCAAGACTAAGCAGGGGGTACAAGGGAAAACACGTTTTAGTTTCTCATCCAAATTTTCCGCTAAGTTTGAGCCGGAAACCATTCCGATGTTGAACGGTAACCAATATTCTGCTTTGGTATCTGAAGCGTTGTGGAATAGTGCCAATTATATTGGTCTTGCCAACTCTACCAGCTACTTGCAAATGCTTTACGGTTCTCCTGAGATCGGTTATCAACCGGATTGGACATATTTTGACGAGTATAACCAGAATACAGATTGGCTGTCCGAAGTGCGTCGGAATACTCAGTCATGGGAAAATACGTTTTCTATGAGTGGTGGTGGTGAAAGAGCGACTTATCGTTTTTCTTTGGGTTATTTGGACGAAGGAGGTACGACTGTCGGAACCGATTTCAGCCGCTTGAATTCTTCATTGAATGTAAATTATAAGTTCTCTGACAAATTGAATTTTTATGCACAGTTCTCTTATACTCAATCTGAGAGAAATAATAACTATTATAATGTACGTGGGGAAGCTTTCCGCAAAGCACCGAACAAATCACCTTACTACATTGACGATGAGACAGGGAATCGTACATCACAGTATTTCAATCACAATGAAAATTCTACATTGGATCCTGCTTTTAATGGTGATAAGTACTATAATCCTATTGCTATGGCAAATGAGAGTGTCAACCGAACCATACAGCGGGAAAGTAAAATGAATTTTCGTATTAAATATGACATTTTGAATGGACTGACTTATGAAGGATATGTTAACATGAATATCCGTAATACTAAAGGGCGTATGTTTTTGCCACAGGTGGCTACTGGTCTTGCATGGACAGACAAAATGTCAAATCGTAGTACGGATACCTCTTCTGACTTATTAACTATAAATACGGAAAATAAGTTGATGTATCGCAAAAACTGGAACGATAAACATGCAATTATCGCGACTGCAGTATTCCGTACTACGGAAACGAATAAATCCAGCTATGGAAGCGAAACTTCTGGTAACGTATCTTCAGGACTTGCTGATCCTACCATTGGAAGTGCTGTACGCAAAATTAGTTCTGGTGATTCCAAAACACGCAATATTAACGGTGTAGCTTTAATGAACTATACCTTATTGAACCGTTACATTATCAATGCTTCACTAGGTATGGAAAGCAATTCGACCATGGGTAAATCGGAACGTTTTGGTATGTTTCCTACTGTTGGTTTAGCTTGGCATTTGGCAGATGAGAAATTCATGGATTTTTCGAATGACTGGATGGATGAGTTCAAACTTCGTTTTAGTTTGGGACAGACCGGGAATTCAGCCAGTGGTGCTTCACTCTATCTGGGTTCTTATGCTTCCGGGAATAACTACATGGATATGAGTGCCATTACTCCGAGTTCTATGCAACTTAATAAACTGAAATGGGAAACAACAACCGAATATAACACAGGGCTTGATGCTACTTTCTTAAAAGGCAAACTTCGCTTTACTGTTGATGTCTATCAGAAATATGTAAAAGACCTGTTACAACCAAAGGTAAAGATGCCGACCACTATCGGTTATGGAAATGGTTATCAAATTAGCTACATGAATTCCGGGAAAATGACAAATAAAGGATGGGAATTCCGTGTTGACGCTGTTCCGTTCCAAAACAAAGACTGGCGTGTGGGAGTCTACTTCAATATTGCCCACAATGAGAATAAGATTACGGAAATGCCTGATAATTATATCGAAGAGAATTATACTTTCGGTAATGGTAATTACGCATATCGTAGAGAAGAAGGTCGTCCGATGGGATCGTTCTATGGTTATCGTTACAAAGGCGTTTATCAAAATAAAGACGCAACTTATGCACGTGACATTGAAGGTAACGTGATGAAAGATATTTCCGGTAATGCAATTGTTATGAGGAATGGATCATATACCGTGGCTCCCGGAGATGCAATCTATGAAGATGTAAATCATGATGGTGTTATCAATCAGTACGATATAGTCTATTTGGGTAATTCAAATCCGAGACTTACAGGAGGTGCAGGACTCAATGTCAGCTATAAGCAGTTTAAGTTATCTGCTATTTTCTATGGGCGTTACGGGCAGGATGTGGTTAACGCTACTCGCTTGAATAATGAGTCTATGCGTGGTATTGATAACCAAAGTACGGCTGTCCTCAGACGTTGGCGTAATGAAGGTGATCAAACCGACATTCCACGTGCACTTTATGGAGAGGGGTACAATACACTGGGATCTGATCGCTTTGTGGAAGACGCTTCCTATTTGCGTTTAAAATCCTTATCATTCACCTATCGTTTGCCGAAGAAAGCGATTCAGCGTTGGGGATTCAACAATATTGATGTGTACGTAACCGGATACAATCTTTTCACATGGACTAATTACACAGGGCAGGACCCAGAGGTAAAGACTGAGAATACGTATGCCAAAGATACAGCCACTACACCTGCTTCTATTCAACTTGTTGCTGGCTTTAATTTAAGTTTCTAAAAGATATACGAAAATGAAAAAAATATTTACTATATTGTTACTATTCGGTGGCTTATTAATGAGCGGATGCAGCGATTGGCTCGATGTACAGCCTAAAGATAAACAATCTACCGATATGTATTGGGAATCTTCCGAAGATGTAGAGGCAATTCTTGCACAAGGTTACAGTCGTTTGCGTGATTGCGTTCCCTATATCATAGATTGGGGGGAATTGAGAGGAAGTTCCGTTATTGTTCCGGTAAGGTCGACTCCGGCTGGTCAAATTCAGAATTTTACAGTATTGCCCAGTACATCAGCCGTTCAATGGGGAACATTCTATCAAGTAATCGGTATGGCAAATGCTGTATTGAAATATGCACCAGGGGTAATTGAGAAAGACGAGAGTTACTATCAATCGCAAATGGATTCACATTTGACGGAAGCTTATTTCTTGCGTGGACTGTCGTATTTATATTTAGTACGCAACTTTCGGGAAGTTCCTTTGATTACTGAACCTTATGTAGACGATGCCATGCCTACTGACGTGCCAAAGTCTTCCGAAGTGGAGATTCTGGAACAAATTAAAAGTGATGTACGTGCAGCATTGGCAACTGATGCCGCTAAAGAAACATTTAACGGAACATGGGCTACTAAAGGACGTGCTACCAAATGGGCTCTATATGCACTAATGGCGGAAACCTGTCTTTGGGCGGAAGATTATGAAGAATGTGTTACATACGCTGATTACTTGATTAACTCCACAGCTCCCATACGTCCCGTGTTTATGTCAACACCTGGACAATGGTACAATATGTTTTATCCTGGTAATAGTAATGAATCTATCTTTGAGATACAGTATGACGAAACGAATTATGCACAAGGAGGCGGAAGTCCGTCAAAACTTCTTCCTTATGGCTCTGATGTCACGGTCAATACTTATATGTATTCAGAACCGATGACTATCCGCTTGATAAATGAATTCTACCAAAATCAGGATGAAGTAAATCGTACCTATTATGGTTCGTTTGCTGGTATAACTTATACCAGCTATCCGGAAAATGGTATTATTTGGAAATACTCAGGGTTGGGTGTAGCCGATCGGGAAGCAGTACGTACAATTTTGGATGCCAACTATATTATTTATCGTATGGCAGATGTGATGTTGATGAAAGCGGAAGCTTTGATTCGTATTGGCGGTTCTGCCAATTGGACAGAAGCATTGGCTATCATAAATAGAATACGTGAACGTTCTGAGTTGAGACCACGAGATGAAGTCAGTGCGGAAAATATTAATGAAGCTACTGAGGAAATATTGTTGGAAATGTTGCTGGACGAGCGGGATATGGAATTTGCTGCAGAAGGAAAACGCTGGTACGATCTGTTACGATATGGCAAGCAACAGAACTTCAAATATAAAAGTCGCTTCAAAATACTTATAATGGAGAATAATCTTACCGCGGAAAGCAGATGGTTGGGCTCTGTTTTAGACAACGACAATGCTTGGTATTTGCCAATTCCTGCCAGTGACATATCCACCAACTCGTTATTGAAGCAAAATCCTTATTATGAATAATTAAATAACGATATGCAATGAAAAAAATGAAAAAAATATACTGGATGCTGTTCATTATTTTATGTGCAGCTTGCAATGATCCGTATGACGGAGATACATATGTTGTTTTCGATATGCAGCCTGCAGGAACTTATTTGTCCAACAGGTCAGACGACTTTTCCGAATGGATTCACATTATGAAGTATGCAGACTTGTACAATGCTGTAAATCAGGCAACACAGTCTTTTACACTTTTTGTACCTAATAATGCTGCTGTAAAAGAATTTTATAATCGAAAGGGAGTTTCTTCCATTGAAGATTTGGGTACAGAGTATGCACGTAGCCTAGTGTCCTATCACATAGTACAGGATACCATTAGTCAGGAAATTTTTATAGAGAAGGAAGGGGCATTAGCAAAAAGGACCGTTTCTGATGATGTCTTGATGGTATCTTTCGGAAGTGCGGAAGTTGGAGGTGGTGGTATGCAGTCTGTTTACCTGAATAATGAAGCTCATGTAATAGAGTTTGCAAATAAGGTATCTAACGGTTATGTATATGTATTGGAAAATACGCTGACGCCACTTACAGAAAGTGTATATGCTCGTATATCTGAAAGCGGACGTCCCTACACAATTCTGAAATCTGCAATGGATGCTACAGGAGTGGGTGCGGAATTAGATGTTATATATGATGATATAGTAGATGATTTGGGTCAGACCACTCAGCAGAAACGCAATTATACATTGTTGGCAGTATCGGACGATGTATTCAAGGAAGCAGGTGTCAACAGTTTGCAAGACTTGGTACAACTGTTAGGAGCAGGCAGTGATTATACTAATCCAGAGAATGTATTGTATCAATATGTAGCTTATCATGTTTTGGATGGAAGCTATGATTTGAGTAAATTACGTAGCTTTGATACACCGGACGCAACCTCCAAAATATGGAATACACTGAATGCTGGAAGCGTGATAAGAATCAGCAAAGAAGACAAGATATTCTATTTGAACTACAGGGATGAGAATCGAGCTTGTTTTGTAGAAGACTATTGTAATTTACAAGCTAAAAATGGTTATATTCATCAAGTTTCTTCTTACTTGCCTGTGGCGGAAGCCGAACCGGAAACTGTTTTGTTTGACGTATGCAATTATTCTATTATTGGCGATTGGATAGCGGCTGGTAACGGAGAAGATGGGATCAAATTCCAAGAATCTTTTGGTACAGCAGAGAAAAAGTGTGATGTTTCAGGTCTCAATTGTTATGAATATAGCCTTAATAATCCTTCTGGAACTTATGGTAGTTATTACAATGTCACTTATTTTACTACCCGAACCAATAATGGATGGAATACTGCAAATAATATGGATTTCCTGATGTTAAACTTGGGTAATACAGGTTGGGTTTCCATGCAAACGCCATCTATTATTAAAGGAAAGTACAAAGTGACATTACGATTTGGTTACGCCACTTCCATGGAATTTATAAGAACCAGTACAGGCGGCAGTAACGGAGGGAAAATGATTTTCAGCTTTGATGGAGAAAACTCTGTTACATGCGCTCCTTATACGACAGTTCCTTCTAAAACATTAGGATGTTATTCCTATGTGCTTTATTCTGAACTGGAATTTACAGAGACTTCTACTCACACTTTCCGATTAGTGATGAATGACCCTGCTGCAAGTAAAGACCCCAACTATCGTATACTTATTGATTACTTATTATTTGAACCTATATTTGACGAATAAATTATGAAAGCAAGAAAATATATATTTGGCATTGCTCTAATCGGATTGATAGGGAGTAGTTGTACCGACACATGGGATGAGCATTATGCCCAAGATACCAGTAAGGTGAATAATACGGAGATTTCTGTAGTTAATGCAACCATTACCGATTATTTGGCTCAGGAGCCTTCATTGAGCGATATGTACCAATTGTTTAACAAAACAGGTATGGTGGAGCAACTATTGGAGAAAGAACAGATGTACACTATTCTAGCTGTAGAATCAGGTATTGCAGCAGGGGATGATCCTATATATACTGCTCAAACCTATATTTCTGATGCATCCATCTCTCCTTCTAATTTGGAAGACGGACAGCGTATTTTGATGTGGAGTGGTAAGTATCTAAATATTTCTACCACTTCTCCTGAGACTAGAGCAGTTGCCGGTGTTCGTTTCAACAATGCAAATGTTACTAAAGTTATTAAGCTAACCAATGGATATTTGTATTTATTGGATCAGGCTGTAGAGTCTCCGAGAAGTCTGTATGAAATTATTGAGAATTTGGGAGACGATTATTCTATTTTTCGTAATATGGTCAGATCACGTTATGTCTTGACATTTGATAAAAATGCAAGTACGGTGATAGGAGTAGATAAGACAGGAAATACTGTGTATGATTCTGTATTTACCGTCAAAGCTCCTTATTTCGAGAATAGAAAATTCAACATCATGTCTGAGAATCTCACTGCTACTATGTTGCTCCCTTCCAATGATGTGGTGAATCAGGCCTTGAGTACCGCACGGAAAAATTTGGCTGATTGGAATATGGTACGCGCAGACAGCATCTTGGAGAATTGGGTGTTCCAAGCTGCTTTTTTTAACAGCGTTTATAGCAAGGAAGATTTTGAAACAAACGAAGATCTGACTTCTGTGTTTGATAAACAATGGCGTACTACTGTACAGGAAGTAGACCTTGAAAATCCGATTCCTATGAGTAACGGAACGGCTTACCGTGTCACAAAAATGAAAATACCGACTAACGTATTGATTTACCGTCTTAAGGAACTTTTCAGAAACTATGAATATCTGAGCGCAAGTGATAAAGAAAAGTATTTCAACACTACGAATCTTTCATTTGAAAAGATCAGTGAAACAGACGAAGCAACTATAAATGGATGGCCGGCATTAGGATTTCCCAAGATAGGATATAGGGTACTTTATTTTACTCTGACAGATTTGGAAAATAAAAATTATACGCTGGACTATACCCCGTTTAGAGGTGAAATGGTAGGAAAAGATTATGTCGCTACTTCATACAAAATTCCACCTGGAACTTACACGTTTGCTATGGGATTCCGGCAAGCTAAAGACTTGGGAGCGATTGATTTTTCAATTTTCAAAGATGGAGAGGAAATTCAAGTTGGTACTTTTTCACAGTCTAAATTAAACAACAATTCTGCTCTCCATTACGACCGTGGTAAAGAAGGGGGATACCCGGAAAATATAGATGAAGCTGTTAAACAAGGATTTAAAGATAAAGCAAAATACGATCGTGACGGTGGTACTGTAGGCACAGTTACTATTCCAGGTGATAAAGCTTCTGAAATTGTGATCCGCTTTAAAGGCTCTGGAAGCAACTTGAAACACGCATCGTTATATCATTGGTGCCTAAGACCAACTAAGGACTGTTATTAATCTTATGAAAATAAAGACAACATGAAAAAGATACAAGTTTTATTTTTCGCCCTGTTAATTTGCCTGTTCGCAGCTAATCTGTATGCACAGGAACAAGGCAAAATAAGCGGTAAAATATTATCTACCCTGAATATTCCGATTGAGGGTGCGGTAATCTCTGTCACCGGAAGTGAAGATGTCACTACGGACAAAAATGGAGTATTTCAAATTCAATGCAAGGATCCGCAGAAAGCCAATATTTCTGTTTGGGCTGCCGGGTATTATACAGTGTTTCAGGCGGTAAATAACCGTAAGGAGATGTCTATTATTCTGATTCCCGAATCGGAGTACAAGTATAATGAGACAACGGTGTTGCCTTTCCGTATTGAGACAAACGGTGTTACTACTTCCGCTGAGAATATTGCCAAAAAAGACTTTGTGCCTGCCGGCATGAAGATAGACCGTGCTTTGGCTGGACAAATTGCCGGTTTGCAGGTAACTCGTGGTAGCGGTATGCCTGGAGAGGGAAGTTATCTCAATTTCCGTGGAGTACGTTCGTTTGTGGGTAACAATGCTCCGTTAGTTGTTATTAATGGTATACCTCATATACCGGACGTGAATGATTCTCCGTTGATTAACGGATTGAGCCGTAATATTTTCCAAGCTTACAATCTGCAGGATATTCAGAATATTACAATTTTGAAAGGTGCAGAGGCTGCTTTATATGGTTCTATGGGTGCTAATGGCGTTATTCTGATTGAGACAGATGGTGCTAATTCGGACAACATGAATACGGAAATCAGTTACTATGGACAATTTGGTATCAATTGGAATAATAAGCGTATGCCATTATTAAACGGAATCAACTACCGTTCGTATTTGTCGGATATGGGTATGAGTTATTTCGGTAATATGGATGAGTTCTTTACTGAATTTCCTTTTATGAGTGATCCTAATAACAGCAAATATGCTAACTACTACAATAACAATACGAACTGGCAGGATGAAATCTACCGGAGAGGATTCGTAACGGAGAATCTGTTTCGGGTAGAAGGTGGTGATGCTATCGCTAAATATGATTTATCTTTGGGGTACTCTAAAGAAGATGGAATATTGAAAAGTACCCAGCAGAATCGCTACCATACCCAGTTGAACGGAAACTTCTTGGTGAGTAAGAATTTTGAAGTCTATGCTACTGTCGGATTGGCATATATCAATGGCAATTATCAGGAACAAGGAATGAATATGCGTACCAATCCGTTACTCACTGCTTATGCACAGTCTCCGTTGCTGGCCCCTTACCAAAAATCTGATAATGGAATATTTACTCCGGTTTATTCTACCTATTATTATGGAATTAGCGAGAATATGGCTTATGCCGTAAGTAATCCGCTGGCTATTGTTAATACATTAGATGCGAGAAGTCGGCAGTATGACGTCAATATCAAAGCTGGTTTCAATTATAAAATGTTTCCCGGATTTTCTCTTGGTGGTGTGTTTGGGTTGTATTATAATTACAATAAAGAACACATTTTTGTTCCGGGACGTACGGATCTTACCATTGTTCCTATCACCGACTCATATGGTACAGAAGAAAATACGATACGAGAAGGTGTAGCGGAAGCCACTAACTACTTTTATAATTTAAATGCGCGCTACAACAAGTTGTTCAACAGCCGTCATGCACTGAACGTTATGGCAGGATTCCAGGCAATGACTACTTTGCAGGAATATGACGGAGCATATGCCCGTAACACTACTAATGATTTCTATCAGGTGTTGGGATCTGCAAATGCTGTTGGTCGTTATTTCGATGGTTATCAGAACAAATGGAACTGGGCGAATATCTATGCTCATGTCGACTATACTTATAATAATGTTCTGAATACTGCATTCAATATGGCAATTGACGGTTCTTCTGCCAACGGAAGATATACAAATCATTTCCAGGTATATCCGTCAGGTAGTGCCACCTGGATGATGAAAAACATGTCTTTCCTGATTGATAAAGATTGGATAAATCGTCTGGATATTCGTGCGGAATATAGTCTGATGGGAAACAGTCGTTTTTCTTCTAATTACGGAAAGTCGTATTATAGTAGTTCGCCATATATGGCAGTGTCAGGTATTTTGCGTACACAAATTCCGAATACACACTTGAAACCTGAAGTAACTTCACAAATGAACTTGAGTTTGGACGCAAGCATTTTAAGAAATCGTATTAACGTAGGGGTTGATTACTATCGTGGAAGAAGTAAAGATGTTATTATGAACATTAGTAAATCTGCAGTTTATGGTACGTCTGCTTATTATGCAAACGTCAGTAAGATTGACAATAATGGAGTAGAGCTTTCTTTACAGGCTTCACTTGTTCGCCTGCGTGATTTTGAATGGATTGTCGGAGGTAACATTTCTTTTATGGAAAGCAAAATCAAGTCGTTAGGTGGCAAGGAACAAGAAGTAATTGAATATGAAGACGGTTCCATGTTGGTGAGTCGAGTAGGAGGTAATCCATATGAGTTTTACGGACTTCAGGCAACGGGTGTTTACTCCACTCAGTCGGAGGCAGAAGAGGCAGCATTGCTGAACAGTAGTAATCAGCCATACCGTGCCGGTGATGTACGTTATGTAGATCAGAATAATGATGGTCGGATCGATTCTAAAGATTATGTATCTTTGGGTAGTGCTACTCCTGATTATTTTGGAGGATTTTACACCAACATCCGTTACAAACAGTTTGCTTTAGCTGCTGAGTTCTCATATTCAAAAGGAAACGAAGCTTACAATGCAGTAAGGCAGACACTGGAATCAGCTTCATCTTTTTCCAACCAAAGTGTTGCTGTAGCCAATCGTTGGAGTGTGGAAGGACAAGTGACCAATATTCCGCGTGCCAATTATGGAGACGCTATTGGCAATAACAAATTTTCTTCTCGCTGGATTGAAGACGCTTCTTATTTGCGCATGAAGAGTGTTACGTTAAGCTATAGTTTTGATAAGCCAGTTTGGAAGTTCTTCCGTTCCGGCACACTGTATGTGACAGGAGAAAATCTGCTTACTGCTACTAAATACTTGGGACTGGATCCGGAATTTGCTTACTCGTCCGGTAATAGTGCAATACAAGGATTTGATTATGCGAAAGTAATGCAACCGAAATCTGTCAAATTGGGTATTAACTTGAAATTCTAATGATGAAGATGAAAAAAATATTATTAAATGTCGCTTTCATTCTAGCGGCTACCTTATTGGGAGGATGTGATGATTTCTTTAATCCCGATACGGATGTTACACTCGATAATGAGGATTATATATCGGAAGAAAGTGAGATGTACTCCGGTTACATTGGTATTATGACTAAAATGCAAGCTATTGGAGACAAGGTGATTTATCTGAATGAACTTCGTGGAGAAATGGTGGTGCCGACTGCAACGGCACCCACTGAACTCTATAACTTGTATAATTATGATGATGATTTGAGTGGTAATTCGTATGCAGATCCTTCCGGATTTTACGAAGTGATTAATGCTTGCAACGATTATCTTCGAAAATTGAAAACATACGAAGAAAATAATTCTATTAACGAAAGCCATTACAAGGCGTTGGTCAGCAGTACGCTACGTGTTAAGACATGGATGTTTATGACAATTGCCAAAATCTATGGAGAGGTAGTTTGGGTGGATAAACCGATGACTTCATTAAGAGACTTGTCAAAGTTTGACGTGTTGAATCTTGATGAAACAATGGTTGCTTGTAAGAATTTGTTGGATATTGGTTTTGATAACATTGATGGAACTTATGAAACGGCTTGGAAAGACTGGGTAGATCCGGACACAGAATTAGCGAACAGTGAATATCGTCGTTGGGATATGATGACTCCGCCTTATTATGCTTTATATGCAGAGATTTGCTTGTGGTTAGGTAGATACCAGCAGTGTATCAATATGATACTTAACAAAATGAATAGTATGTATGAAAAGACCAACAATCAATCTATTGCTTTTTTACGTAATGATATGTTGTTCAGTCATTATAATAATTTTTTTAATAATGAGACACCGTATGATTATGAATCTGCATCAGCAATCATGTATGACTATCAAAACAGACAGACGAACAATCTGTTGAAACATTTCGATTCTGATTATCCGAATAAATATTGGTTAGCACCGGCCGAAGTGGCAGTTGAACGTTTCAAAGACAATGAATTCGATCCGCTGGGTAATCAAACCAAAGATTTCCGAATGGATCGTACGGTTTATGATTACAATGGAAAATGGGTGGTTTGTAAATTTCGTCCGATTTCCAGTCCTTTGCGTGCTGCTTATCGTGATGACGTATTTGTGTATACTTATCGAGGGGCAGACCTCTATTTCATGTTGGCGGAAGCTTTCAATCAGTTGGGTAGAAGAGCGGTAATAGACGCTTTAATTAATGTTGGTGTTAGTGGGTATATTAGTGAATTCGACGTTAATGAAGAAGGAACTTATTCTGGTAACTGGTATGGGTTTACCCCTCATTGGACAAATGCTAGTACCGTATACAATTATTCAAATGGAACTTCAGGAATCGCTAGCCGTAAATATGGTGACAAGGGGATTCGTGGAACGGAAGTAAGTTATAGTGGTTTAGGATCACGTACCTTTACCTCCGATAAGCAAAACAATGATGAAGAAATATTGAAAGAAATGATGCTGGAAATGGCATGCGAAGGAAAAGTTTATCCGGCTATGATTCGTATGGCAAAACGTTATAATGATAATAGTTTCATGGCGAAGTATATTTCGGAAAAGTACGAAACTACTGGCAATGCTGAAGACATTCGTTCCAAAATAATGAATGGAGACTATTTTATCAAATGGAATTTAAAATAAAGATCCTCAAATCATCCTTTGGTTTGGATTATTAGGGTGGAGTGACGCGGGTTTTTGAATGAGAATCCGCGTCATTTGTTTCAAAAATAAATACTTTTGTAAATAACAATAATAAAGAAAAATGAAAACATTCGCAGTATCTATTGCAGCACTTTTTATTTGGACAGCTTGCGGAGATGGAAATCAGCCGATAATTGACCGCGAGGCATTAGTAGAAAGGAATAGTCCTGTTGTGACGGCATTCGATTCATTAGCTTCACTTTCTGTAGGAAATGGAGAATTTGCTTATACGGTAGACATAACCGGATTACAGACGTTTCCGGACAATTATAAAAAAGGAGTTCCATTGGGAACGCAGAGCCAGTGGGGCTGGCATAGTTTCGCCAATCCGGACCGGCTTACTCCGGAAGAAACCCTGAAAGAATACGATTTTGGCAGGGGAAAGAAAGAACTTTACGCTACTCAATTCAAAGAAGAAGGCAGACAACAGGATGCCGCTAATTGGTTTCGTGTCAATCCGCATCGTCTTCATTTAGGAATTGTCGGCTTTGACGTGGAAGAAGGTACGGATATTGGACAGGTAACTGACGTTCATCAGAAACTTTGCTTGTGGGATGGAAAAATCGAAAGTCGGTTTAAATTAAACGGTGAAGATTATCAAGTGGAGACAGTCTGCCATCCTTCTAATGATATGATTGCTGCAAATATTACCTCTAAGGCGCATACCGGGATTTGTTTTCGCTTTCCGTATCCTACGGGCGCTCATTGTGATGATGCATGTAATTGGGAAGCCGTTGATAAACATACAACGACTATTGTTACTCAAAATGAATCTTCCGCAGTTTTGAAACATACTTTAGATAGCACAGAGTATTTCGTAACTTTGTATTGGGAAGGGAAGGCTACTTTCAATGAGAAAGCAAAACATTATTTTGTCCTGACTCCGATGGACGATCATTTAGCTTTTACATGTGCTTTTACTAGTACAGCTCCTTCAACGCAGCCTGTTACTGTAGCACAAACTCAAGAAGAAGCAAAAAACTATTGGAACTCGTTTTGGAAGGAAGGCGCAGCTGTTGACTTTTCGGCATGTACGGACCCACGGGCCAAAGAACTGGAACGACGTGTGGTACTTAGCCAATATTTGCTTGCTATTCAGAGTGCAGGTACTACTCCTCCGCAAGAGACGGGGCTTACCTATAATTCGTGGTTTGGCAAATTTCATCTTGAAATGATCTGGTGGCACGAAGCTCAATTTGCTCTTTGGAATCGTAGCAACTTACTTGACCGTACATTAGGCTGGTATGAGAAGGCTGAACCGATAGCGCGTCAAATAGCCCAAAGACAAGGGTTTGATGGTGTTCGCTGGATGAAAATGACCGATCCTTCAGGAATAGAAGCCCCTTCCAAAGTAGGAAGTTTTCTGATTTGGCAACAACCTCATTTAATTTATTTGGCAGAATTACTTTATCGTGCTGATCCGACTAAAGAAGTATTGGAGAAATATAATCGTTTGGTACAGGCGACTGCAGAATTTATGTACTCTTTTGCTACATACGATGAACTGGAAGGACGTTACGTATTGAAAGGTGCCATTCCTGCACAAGAAACGTTGCGTGCTGCAGAAACAGTTAATCCTCCTTTCGAACTTTCTTACTGGCATTTTGCCATGCAGACCGCCCAACAATGGCGTGAGCGTATGGGACAGCAACGTAGTCTGGAATGGGATGAAATGATCGACAAACTTTCTCCTTTGGCATCTAATAAAGAAGGGCTTTATCTGGCTGCCGAAACAGCTACAGATACCTATAAAGACATTCGTTATACTTCCGACCACATGGCTGTATTAGGTGCAGTTGGTATACTTCCGATGAATAAACTTATCCGGGAAGATTATATGAAAAATACATTGCACTGGATCTGGGATAACTGGAATTGGGGTAAAACCTGGGGATGGGATTATCCGATGACGGCTATGAATGCTGCCCGTTTGGGTGAACCGGAAAAGGCCGTCGGAGCTTTACTGATGGATAAACGCACAAACACATACTTGCCGAATGGTCATAATTATCAGGACGGTCGTTTACGTATTTATTTACCGGGTAATGGCGGCTTGCTGACTGCTATTGCGATGATGTGTGCCGGTTGGGACGGATGTACGGAGACTAATCCGGGATTTCCGAAAGATGGAACTTGGAATGTCCGTTGGGAAGGATTGAAGCCATTACCATAATCAAACACAAAAAAATATGAGTTATTTTCATCTGAATTTTATTTTAAAAGGAAAGCTGACTGTTTGTTGCCTCTTGATGTTGTCGGTGATGCCATTAAATGCTCAAAGAGAGGCAAAGCAGATCGGTGACTTTAAAGAATCCATCTCCTTGAATGAACATCTGCGAGGTACAAAAAGGACGTTGCAATATCGTCCCGATGGTGATGAGTTTGTTTGTGTCAATGGTAAGAATCGGTATACCCGTGCTTTGTACGGTAGTCACAGTCCCTTTCGGGTAGAAACAAGTGACCGACCGGTTTTTGCTTTTTATAATAACGGACGCGGAGGAAATATAAGTTTCAAAGTCATTCTTCGTGACGGAACAGAATTGGCGCTTGACTGCACCGGGCATTGTGAATCCCGTTATTCGGCTGGAAAACGTACCTATTATTTGACAGACCCGTCTTGGGGAAAAGGAGAACTGCGTATTTCTGTATTGGCATTAGCCGATATGGATGGAGCTATTTGGCGTTTTTCTCCTTCGAATATGCCTAAAGGAGCTATACTTCGTTGGCAACATGGGGGAGCTACCGGAAAACGTTTGAGTCGTAATGGAGATATGGGGGTAGATCCGGCTGATTGCTTCGAACTTCCTGTCGAAGCGACTGACCTTGTCACTGGTGAACTTCCTTTGCAGAAAGAAGTATACTTGGTACGTGGGGAGGTTCCCGAAGGTTATAATGTCCGTAAGCTCTATCAACAAGCGGAGGCAGCTTCTTTGGCATTGGCTTCTCATTTGAAGATAGAAACGCCGGACCCTTATTTGAACACGTTGGGTGGTGCATTGGTCGCAGCTGCCGATGGAATTTGGGACGGACAGGTTTGGTTGCACGGTGCTATTGGCTGGCGTATGCCGTTAAGTGGGTGGAGGGCCGGATATACTGGTGATGCTTTAGGTTGGCATGACCGGGCACGGACTCATTTTGATGCTTATGCAGCCAGTCAGGTGACTGATGTCCCGAATACAATACCTCATCCGGCACAAGATTCTACAATGAATCTGGCGCGTTCGGAAAAACGTTGGGGAACTCCTCAATATAGCAATGGGTATATTTGCCGGAATCCTGAACGTAACAACCAGATGCACCACTATGACATGAATCTTTGTTACATGGATGAATTGTTATGGCACTTCAACTGGACGGGAGATACTGCGTATGTCCGCAAAATGTGGCCTGTGATTACCCGCCATCTAGCTTGGGAAAAATTAAATTATGATCCGGACAATGATGGTTTATATGATGCATACGCTTGTATTTGGGCAAGTGATGCGCTTTACTACAACAGTGGCGCAGTCACCCATTCGTCGGCTTATAACTATCGTGCCAATAAAATGGCTGCTTTTCTTGCTTCTTTGATAGGCGAAGACCCTTCACCTTATCAGAACGAAGCCGAGCAAATATTGAAAGCGATGAATAACCGTCTTTGGATGCAGAGCAAAGGTTGTTGGGCGGAATATCAGGATTTTATGGGACATCGCCGGCTTCACGAAAGTCCGGGATTATGGACTATATACCATGCACTCGATAGCGACGTTGCCGATCCTTTTCAAGCATATCAGGCTACACGGTATGTTGATACGGAAATACCACATATCCCCGTGTATGCCGATGGATTGGAAGAGGGGTATGCAACGATTGCCACTACCAATTGGTTACCTTATTCCTGGAGTATCAATAATGTGGCTTTCGCAGAGGTGATGCATACAGCTTTGGCCTATTTCCAGGCAGGACGTCCGGAGGAAGCATATCGATTGATGAAAAGTTCATTTCTGGATGGTATGTACTTAGGTAACAGTCCCGGAAATTTGGGGCAAGTCAGCTTTTATGATGCTGCCCGTGGAGAATGTTATCGTGACTTTGGAGATCCGATAGGGGTAGCTTCCCGATTACTGGTACAAGGATTGTATGGCATTTTACCCGATGTATTGAACGGGAAGACGGTGATTCGTCCGGGATTTCCCGCAGGATGGTTAAAAGCTTCTATTTCTTTGCCTGACATAACCTATCACTTTGTCAGGGAGAATGATACGGATATTTACCGGATAGAGCAACGTTTTAAGGCGCCTTTGGCATTGACATTACAAGTGAATGTCGGAAGAGAAAGGATTCATTCTGTGAAAGTAAATGGGAAAGAAGTTGACTGGAGCTTTGCGGAAGCTGCTTCCGGTTATCCGGTGGTTGTTATTCCTGCTTCTTCTGCCCAAAAAGCAATTGTCGAAATTGTGTGGAAAGGAAACTGTCTGAATCCGGTTCTGCCTGAAATACAGGCGGAGGCTTTAGCGGAAATCCGTATTCCATCCATTTTAGGGGCGGTATTCGGTAAAATATATGATCCGCAGGGAGTGCTGATACAACCGAATGTTAGTGATACATCTATAAGAAGTAAGGTCAATGATCATTTGGGGCATCATACATTCTTTGTTCGCATGAAACAAGGACAGATGGAATGGTGGCAGCCTGTAAACGTACAGATTACGAAATCGGAAAAATCACCGGTCATTCTTCCTTTCTCACAGGTGAATACGTCAGAGTGCCGGATGATGAATATGGATTCTTTGTTCAATGCGAATGTGACTGATATTTTCCGGAATGAGTATCTGACACCCCGTTCGCCTTATACTACTTTACAACTTCCTGTTCAGGGCATTGGCGAGTGGTGTCATCCGAAATTAACTGCTGATATTGATGATGCAGGTTTGCGTGCCTTGGTACGTGATGAGATGCTGACTACCAAACTGGGTGTGCCATTCCGAACATTGGCTCAAGGAAGCAATATTGCTTTTACTTCGTTGTGGGATAATTATCCGGACAGTTTAAGTATTCCGCTTTCCGGTCGGGCTTCTCATGCCTATTTAATGATGGCAGGCAGTACCAACCACATGCAGTGTCGCATTGCTAATGGTATTGTTCGTGTATACTATACAGATGGAACTTCTGATGTATTGGAATTAGTGAATCCGGATAACTGGTGTCCTATTGAGCAAGATTTCTATGTTGATGGTCAGGCATTCACCGTTGTTTCTCCCCGTCCTTATCGCATTCATTTTAAGACGGGTTTGGTTAGCAATGATTTGGGAAAGGACTTAGGCATAAAGGGTGTTTATGGACGTTCCATCGAGGGAGGAGCAGGTGTACTTTTGGACATGCCTCTGAATCCTTCCAAAGAGTTAAGTCATCTGACGTTGGAAACACTTTCAAACGATGTTGTTATCGGTCTGATGGGAGTTACATTGCAATAAAATAAAAATAACATATTAATAAAAGGATAAGAATTATGATGAGAAGAACTATTAATTTACTACTGATGTTGCTTTTGGTGTCAGAGGTAACATCTGCGAATACTGTTGATTTTGATAAAGCATTTAAAGAAAGCGCCCGTATCGAAAAACAGATTAAACGGACCTCTTTCCCGAAACGAACATTTCTTATAACTGATTTTGGAGCAAAAACGGATGATGAGGCTAATCCTTGCCATGAAGCCATTAATCAGGCTATTCTACAGTGCAGTCTGTCAGGAGGTGGTACAGTAATTGTTCCTAAAGGTACTTTCTATACCGGACCTATTACTCTAAAGAGCAATGTGAATTTCCATCTCGAAGAGGGAGCTGTTTTGAAATTCTCTACAGATCAAAGCCTTTATTTTCCTGCAGTTTTAACCCGTTGGGAAGGAATTGATTGCTATAACGCTCATCCCTTGATTTATGCTTATGGTGAAAGCAATATTGCCATAACCGGAAAAGGGATTATCGATGGACAAGGTAGTATGGAAACTTGGTGGCCGATGTGTGGAGCTGTAAAGTATGGTTGGAAAGAAGGCATGGTGGCTCAACGCAATGGAGGTCGTGAACGTCTGTTGATGTATGGTGAAACATCGACTCCTGTCTACAAGCGTCTGATGAAGCCGGAAGATGGTATGCGTCCGCAGCTATTGAACTTACATTCCTGCCACACCATCTTGATTGAAGGCGTTACTTTGTTAAATTCTCCATTTTGGGTGATTCATCCTCTTTTCTGCGAGAGCTTGATTGTTAGCGGAGTGACTGTTTTCAATCGTGGACCTAACGGAGACGGATGTGATCCTGAATCTTGTAAGAATGTGTTGATTGAGAATTGCACATTTGACACGGGTGATGATTGTATTGCCATTAAATCAGGACGTAATGAAGACGGACGTAAATGGAATATTCCCAGTGAGAATATTATTGTACGCGGTTGTATGATGAAGAATGGACATGGAGGAGTCGTGATCGGCAGTGAGATTTCGGGTGGTTACCGCAATTTGTTTGTAGAAGATTGCCGGATGGATAGCCCGAATCTGGATCGTGTCATTCGTATTAAGACGAGCACTTGCCGTGGAGGACTTATAGAAAATGTATATGTGCGTAATGTAACGGTAGGACAATGTCGTGAAGCAGTGCTGCGCATCAACTTGCAATATGAGAATCGGGAAAAATGTAAGAGAGGTTTTGACCCGATTGTTCGTAACGTGCATTTGAAAAATGTGACTTGTGAGAAGAGTAAATTAGGTGTGCTTATTATCGGATTGGAGGATGATAAACATGTATATAATATCAGTGTAGAGGATTCTCATTTTAATAATGTAGCCAAAGGAGCAAATGATATTAAAGGGGCGAAAGATGTTACTTTCAAAAAACTTTATATCAATGGTGAATTGGTGAAATAGGGTATAATCGTGATAGATAAAAAATCCGGCTATGAATGAAGAAGAATGGAAGACTATCTATGACGTACAAGTTTATGTTACCTTCGTACTAATATTATGGAAAAATACAGCTCCTTATTTTTAAAGTAGTTCTTGTGAAAAAAATGAATTTAGGCTTTATTATGGTTGGATTAGTTTTTCTAATCAGTATTCCGAGTAATTCATCAACAACTATAAAAAATAAGGAAAATCCTTGGTCTTATTGTTATTCTGATGATTTGCGTTTCTTGCAATCAAAAAAGGAAGGCAGAGGTATCTCTGTCTTCCTATACACACGATGTACAGAACAAAAATATAAATTATTAATCAACTATTCAGATTATGAGGAAAGCACTTTTTGTCTTTCACAAATTTCACAGAGACGTAAGTTGTAGTTTGACAGGTGTTTACTGTGATTAAAGATCCTTTTTTAGCTCTTCACATTCTTCACACTGTTCACACTCTTAAGAAAGAAGCCCTGGTCAAAGTGGTTCCCAACTATGGAAGAACATAGGAAGACGAATATGATTGAATACTGGATTGAAATAGTAGACATGATATTAGCCAATTATAGTTGACCATATAGCCGACTTTAGTTGGCTATGTGGTCAACTTCCTTTAGCTAAGTGGACGACTCTAGTTGGCTGTTAACCTAACTTCAAAATTGGCCTGTAGAGCTGACACGATGTCGTGTTAAACTGTATACTTTATGTGTGGTTACAGTTTAATTCGTTTCCCCACCGTTTTGATTTGCCACGATTGTAATTTAATGCAAATCATTAGTTGGTATATGGAAAAAATGACATATATATGGACAATAATCCTCATTTCGAAATAGTCTGCTATGTTTTTTGTATTCGTTATTCCTTTTGGTTAGTTTTGCTTGTATAAATCTTAAAAAAACTATGAAAAGATGTATCTTTGTAACCAGCAATCAAAATAACCCCAAGCACTATATGAAATATAAATTATTATGCCTCTTCGTTTTATTAAGTTTTTCTTTATCGGATTTGTATGCTGATATTGAACTTAGTTCCAAACAAATGAGAACCAGTGATGGGCTACCTAGTAATTCTGTACGATGCATGTTTCAGGACAGTAAAGGGTTCTTATGGTTGGGTACTTTAGACGGATTGACCCGTTATGATGGAAATACTTTTCTTACTTATCAGTTGGAAAGTGGAAAACACGATCAGATTTCTTTAGCAGATAACAGAATAAAACATGTGGCAGAGGATAAGAACGGTTTTTTGTGGATAAAGACTGTACCGGAATTATTCAGCTGTTATGACCTACAGAAAGCTTGTTTTGTAGATTTTACCGGTACCGGAAGTGATGGAGAGAACTATTCGGAAATATTTATGTCCTCTAATGGAGATGTGTGGCTTTGGCATAGAAGGAACGGTGTACGCCAAATTGTTTGTGAGGACGATCGGACTATGACCTCTGTGAAGTTTAGAACGAAATTTGGAAACCTGCCCGATGACCGGATTAAATTTATAAATGAAGATTCTAGTGGCAGGATCTGGATTGGTACCATGCAGGGACTTGCGTCTGTTTATAAAGGGAAAGTTGAATTTATCGATAGGAAATTGAATTTTTCTTCTTCTTTCCCTCATGGAGAGGATATGTATTTTCTGACAAAGAGTGGAGATGTGTATCGTTGTGTAAATGGATCGAAAAAAATAGACTGTTTAGCGTCACTGTCTGCTATTGCCGGTAATACATCTGTCAGTACACATTCATTGATAAAAGATAAATGGGTTATATTTACTTCCAGCGAAGGGGTATATGAATTTGATTTTCAGAACTTTCAAATAACTCCTTGCCGGGAACTGAAAATAAATAATGGAAAAGTGATTCATGACAATTACGGAGATTGTTGGGCTTACAATAACACAGGACGAATTTATTATATAAACTCGAAGAGCGGAGAAATAAAGGATTTTCAACTGATCCCTGAAGAGAAGATGAAATATATAGATTATGAACGCTATCATGTGGTGCGTGATGACCGGGGGATTGTGTGGATTTCAACTTATGGAAACGGACTTTTCACCTACGATATTCAGGAAGATCGGTTGGAACACTTTGTTTCCGAAGGGAAGAATGCAGGACCTATAGGGTCAGATTTTTTGTTATGTTTGATGAAAGACAGAACAGGAGGGATATGGGTAAGCTCCGAATATTCCGGTTTGTCTCATATTTCCATTTCAAATAAAGGCATTACACATGTCTATCCAGAATCACCGGATGTTTTTGACCGTTCGAATACAATCCGGTTACTGACTAAAATGTCGAATGGAGATATATGGGTAGGAACGCGAAGAGGTGGATTGTATAATTATGATTCTCATCTGAAAACTAAGATAGATAATCATTATTTGCCCTATAATATTTATGCGATTTCAGAAGATAGTCAGGAGAATATATGGATAGGAACCCGGGGAGACGGACTAAAAATAGGAGATACGTGGTATAAAACGGATCCGTCTAATCCTTTTGCCTTATCTCATTCTAATATTTATTCCATTCTTCGCGATAAGAAAGATCGTATGTGGGTGGGGACATTTGGAGGAGGACTGGATCTGGCAGAATCAACGGAAAAAGGACAATACAAGTTCCGTCGTTTCTTTCAAGGAAAGAAGTATGGCTTACGGATAGTCAGAGTAATGGCAGAAGATGAGAAAGGGATGATATGGATGGGCACAAGTGAAGGTATCTGCATTTTCCACCCTGACTCATTGATTGCTAATGAAGATAACTATCATTTGTTCAGCTACACCGATGGCAATTTTTGCAGCAATGAGATTCGTTGCCTGTTTCGTGATAGCAAAGGACGCATGTGGGTAGGAACTTCGGGTGCCGGGCTGAATCTATGCGAACTGGCAGACGACTGTCAGTCTTTGAAATATACACATTATGGAATAGCGGAAGGACTGGTTAATAATATGGTGCAATCTATTTTAGAAGATCATTCGGGACAATTATGGATTGCTACGGAATATGGAATTTCAAGATTCAATCCCAACAGCCATTCTTTCGAGAATTATTTCTTCTCATCTTATACATTAGGAAATGTATATAGCGAGAACAGTGCGTGTATGGGTGCAGACGGTAAACTGATTTTTGGAACAAACTACGGATTGACGATTATTGACCCGAAGAAGATTCCAACAGAGAGATTGCTTTCTCCTATTGTTATCACAGGATTGTCCGTTAATGGAATTCAGGTGAAGCCTAATATGCCGGGTTCTCCTTTGCAAGAATCTTTAGCCTATTCGGATAAGATTACATTGAAATATTTCCAGAATTCTTTTATGCTTGATTTTTCTACTCTCGATTATTCGGATAATGGTCAAATCAAGTATATGTATTGGCTGGAAAACTATGACAAGGGATGGAATGTTCCGTCTTCTTTAAGTTTTGCCACTTATAAATATCTGGAGCCGGGCAGTTACATTTTCCATGTGAGATATTGTGATGGTGCCGGTATTTGGAATGATACCGAAACAACCTTGAAGATTGTTATCGTGCCTCCGTTTTGGAAAACGAATTGGGCTATGCTCGGATATTTCATCCTGATGTTGATAGCTTTGTACTTTACATATCGTATCATTTTTAATTTCAATAGGTTGCGCAACCGCATCAATGTTGAAAAACAACTGACAGAGTATAAACTGGTATTTTTCACAAATATCTCTCATGAATTCCGTACTCCGCTTACATTGATCCAAGGAGCATTGGAGAAAATGTACCGGACGGATGATATTCCACAAGCTTTATTGCATCCGTTGAAAGTCATGGATAAAAGTACACAACGTATGTTGAGGCTGATAAATCAGTTGCTGGAGTTCAGAAAAATGCAGAATAATAAGTTGGCTCTTTCTCTTCAGGAAACTGATGTAGTTGCTTTCCTGTACGAAATATATTTAAGTTTCAGTGACGTAGCAGAACAGAAGAAGATGGATTTCCGCTTTTTACCGTCTGTGCCATCCTATAAAATGTTTATTGATAAAGGCAATTTGGATAAGGTGGTGTATAACTTATTTTCAAATGCTTTTAAGTATACTCCTTCGGGTGGGACAATTCTGTTTTCTGTGAATGTGGATGAGGTGAAGAAGTGTTTATACATTCAGGTAGCGGATACCGGAGTAGGTATTCCTAAAGAAAAGCAGGGAGAATTGTTTAAACGTTTCATGCAAAGTAGCTTCTCCGGAGATAGCATTGGAGTAGGGTTGCATTTGAGCCATGAATTGGTGCAGGTGCATAAGGGAACGATTGAATATAAAGATAATGAAGGGGGAGGTTCCGTATTTACGGTATGTATTCCGACTGATAAAACTGTTTATTCGGAAAAAGACTTCCTGGTTCCCGGCAATCTCCTGCTGGAAGAAGCGAATATGCAGACTCACCATTTACAGGAACTTTCAGAAGAATGTCAGGAACATGAAAAGACAGTCACCACATCAAGAAAACATAAAATATTAGTCATCGAAGACGATAATGATATTCGTGGATTCCTGCAGGAGGAGCTTAGTGCTTATTTTGAAGTAGAAGTGGCTGCGGATGGAATATCCGGATTTGAAAAGGCATGCAACTATGACGCAGACTTGATTATCTGCGATGTATTGATGCCCGGGATGACTGGTTTCGAAGTGACAAAGAAACTGAAAACTGAATTTGCGACAAGTCATATTCCTATTATTCTGCTGACTGCCTTGACTTCACCGGATAAGCACCTGGAAGGACTTGAAGCGGGAGCGGATGTTTATGTTGCAAAGCCATTTAGTTTTAAGCTTTTGCTTGCGCAGGTGTTCCGGCTGATAGAGCAATGCGAAAAGTTGCGGAAGAAATTTTCCAGTGAACCGGGGGTAGTACGTCCTGCTTTATGTAACACGGACCGGGATAAGGAGTTTGCGGATCAGTTGGTGGCTGTGGTGGAAAAGATTTATTCTCAATACAACATTTCTATTGATGAATTTGCGCAGATGATGGGGATGGGACGAACTGTATTTTATAAGAAATTACGGGGAGTGACCGGATACTCACCGAATGAATATTTGCGTGTTGTACGAATGAAGAAGGCTGCCGAACTGTTTTTGACTGAAAGGAATCTGACTGTTGCGGAAGTTTCTTATAAAGTGGGTATTAACGATCCTCTTTATTTCAGTAAATGTTTTAAAGCGCAGTTTGGAGTATCTCCTTCGGCTTACCAAAGAGGGGAGAGAAGTAAAACGTAGTTATATACTTACCTTGAATCTGGTTTGTGAAGGATAGACCGGATTCAGGATAAGTATGTTTATCAGTTACATATTGAGGTCTAACTTATAGATTTCACTTCCGGCAAGAAGGAAACATCCTGTTCCGAAATCCTCAAAATCAGGAACTTTGTCGTATGTGACAGGTTGACTGTCTTTCGGTTCTTTGCCGGTTCCCTGTACATAACCAAGAAAACCATTCGGATGAACTGCATCCTTCACCATAGCATTCCATGCTTTTATGATTACAGGCAGATAGGTCTTTTTATCTAATAGACCGTTACGTATGCCCCAAGCCATACCATATACGAAAAGAGCTGTGCCGGAAGTCTCTTTGCCTCCAAAGTTTGACGGATCGTGGAGACTGACATTCCAAAAGCCATCTTCACGCTGGCATTGTTTCAGTGCTTTGCTCATGGTTAGAAAATCATTGATGTAATCTTGGTGATGTTTTTCATCGGATGGAATTTCATTCATTACCCGTACTAAAGCGGCATATACCCATCCGTTACCGCGGCTCCAATAACAGTTTTTACCATTCGGCTCTTTGTATGGAGGGTCGAAATTATGGTCTCTCCACCACAAACCTTCTTTGACATTGAACATTCCGTTCTCTCCGTGTTTATTACGGGTATATTCGTACATATCCCACATCTTGTCGAAGTACTTCTGTTCGCCTGTAAGTTTCCCCATTTTGGCAAATATAGGCATCCCCATCTGGATGGCATCTATCCACCACCAGTCGTTTACTTGTGGAGTGTTGACCAACATATCCATATTGGCTTTCGTTTTCCGTATTTTCTCAGGATCGGGGCAAATGTTGTATAAATCGAGATAGATTTGGCTGGCGCAGTAATTATCTGCATTACGGGTGGTTGTCCCACGGTGGAAGCCCCACTGGTGGTAATCCGCCCATTCTTTGGCATAGAGATAATATTCGTCTGCGGGATAGATGGAGTAGAGTGCCATTAAGCCTTCGTAATATACACTTCGTGTCCAGATATTACTGGGCCGAACTACTTTTTTCACAAAAGAAGGAGTACGATAATCGGCATATTTTTTCATGAAATAGTCGTTCACTTGAAGGGTTACTTTGAGAATTTCTTTTTTATCGGGAGCTGTTTGTGCTTTTATATTCCCGTAACTCAATATTACTCCTGCAAAAAATAGTATAAGATGCTTTTTCATTTTATAATAAATTAGATTACTATTGTTCTTAGATTGAGGCACACAAAGGTGAGCCTTTCTTTATCTGTTGCAAAGAAAATGCATTGTAAGGAAAGTGATATTGAAATTTGTACGGAAAATATGTAATATTAGACTTTATTCTTTATTCATATTAGTCATGGATAAGAACCAAGTATGAATAATTAGCAAGAGCGATTTTTTTGTAAGTCATATTGTTGTATTGATATTTATTGTATATTTGTAGAAGAGTAAGGGGAGACGAATATGAAAAGTCATACAAATAAAATATTAGAGTCTATTAAGCAGGCATTGACAGAGCATTTACCAAAAGGTGGCAAGGCTTTGTTGTTTGGTTCTCAAGCTCGTGGGGATGCACGGATTGATTCTGATTGGGATATTTTGATTATCTTGGATAAAGAAAAATTGGAGCCTGAAGATTATGATAAGGTAAGCTTTCCCTTAACTATGTTGGGATGGGACTTGGGAGCGCGAATTAATCCGATTATGTATACGATGAAAGAATGGGCTGCAAGTTGTATTACACCATTTTATAAAAATGTAGAGCAGGAAGGAATTGAATTAGTATGAAATTGACAGATGAAGAACGTAATTCTTTGGTGATATTACAGTTGGAGAAAGCTAAAGTATTTTTGAAACAAGCAGATGAGATGTTTGATATGAAGTATTGGGATATTGCTTCCAATAGATATTATTATGCCTGTTTTCATGCTGTTCAGGCTTTATTAATACAAAATGGATTATCATGTAAAACCCATGATGGGTTGATAGCTTGCTTTGGCTTGAATTTTATAAAAACAGGCAAAATTAGTGCACGTTTGGGAAGTTTTTTGGCGCGTATGGAACAATTACGGCAAAAAGGGGATTATAATTGCATTTATTCAATATCGGAGAATGAAATCAGTACGATAAAAGCTCCGGCAAGAGAACTTATTGAGACTATTGAAGTTTTACTTGCCGAATCATAACTATTCTTGTAAGGATATCATCGTTAAAAGACCATTTTTTTTATTTTTTCGGCCGCATCTGCCATATATGCAGGATTAAATTCTTCCAGTTCCGTACGTGGTCGGAATCCCCATGTCACTCCGCAAGCAGTTACACCGGCATTGGCTGCTGTTTGCATATCTACACCGGAATCACCTACATAAAGAATATCTTCTTTTTGTACATTGGCAAGTTTTAATATATCAAAAACGATTGTTGGATCAGGCTTGACATTGACTCCTTCCCGTTGGCCGAAAACGGCAGTGAAATGAATTTCCGGAAAGTAGTGGGCAACCAGCTTTTCGGTAGCAGCTTGATATTTGTTGGAAGCTACGGCAATCTGAATACCTGCGGATCGCAGATAAGACAATAACGATGAAATACCCGGATAGGGACGACTATCGTCTGCATTGTGAATATCATAATAGGGAACAAACTCGTTACGAACACGGAGTACATTTTCTTCCGTCTTTTCTCCTTCAGGCAATGCACGCTCGAAAAGTTTATTGATACCATTGCCTACCATGAAGTTGTATTTTTCTATTTCATGAGTGGGGTATCCTAATTTGTTTAAAGCGTAGTTCGTACTATGGGCAAGGTCGGCGATGGTATTTAGCAATGTTCCATCCAGATCGAATATAACTAGTTTCTTCATTGTTTTGGTTTATTGTTTATCCTATATAGACTATCTTTTAGATGCAAAGGTAGAAATAAAAAATGGATTAGATGTCTATAAAATGAAACAGTTGTGCCAAGACGTTGGCACAACTGTTGACTATGCTTGTTCAGAATAAAGCTGCTTATTTCTTGGTAATACGGAACCAGTCTACATCTGCCCATCCTCCGTCGTTAGTAACGATGGCAGGACGTGTGCAGAACATACCGACCTTAGCGCCGATCCATTGTCCTTCTCTTGCCTGGAAAGGATTGCCTAGTGGATGATACTTCTTTCCGTCGAGGCTATAGCTGAAGTTGCACATCACAATGAGGTCATGTCCGCCTTCGCTACCCTTGATTTTCTTGCCATCACAACTGAAACGAACTTTCAGGTAAACCGTATTTTGAGAAAGATTAACAGAAGCATTTGCCTGTTCCGGTTTTCCTTTATCCGCTCTTTTACATTCAACTTGAGATAAGATCAAACCTTTATCTGTATTTTCCAGAATGATTCCGGCATAATCTCTGCCCATAACAACAAGTCCGGTGCGTTCACCTTTAAGTTTAGGATTAGGGCTGAACGTAAGTTTCATTGTTGTGGTGAAATTATCAGAAGGAGTTTTCTGCAAGAGCAGGTTGGCTACATCCCACAAATTCTTATATTCTTTTAAAACTGGATAAGAATATAACCTCACATAACTCTTGTCGCCTGCGTAATAGGCCCATTTCTCATTGATGTTAGCATGCCATTGCCATTGTGGAGAAAGTGTATATCCGTCGAACTCGTCACTTTCCTGCGGAGTGCAGATAGGATATGTCTGACCTACATTCGGCTTCTTGTAAGTCAAGACAGGTTCGCCACAGCCGTCGCCGTCTTTATCGATACCGATCACAGGCCAGTCGTTCACCCACTTCATCGGTTGGAGATGCATGATACGTCCGTAAGCGCCGACATCCTGAAAGTGGAGGAACCAGTCTTCTCCGGTAGGAGTATCCACCCATGCACCCTGGTGAGGACCGTTGATCGGAGAGTTACCTTGCGCGAGTACTGTTTTCCATTCGTAAGGACCGTAGATGTTTTTAGAACGTAGTACGACCTGCCAGCCTGTCGGTACCCCGCCGGCCGGATGGAAGATATAATAATAGTCGTTTCTCTTATACATTTTAGGACCTTCGCAAGTTTGATGTGCTTCGTGACCGTCGAAGATAATACGAGAAGGAGTGATCGCTGCATTTGCTTCCGCATTCAGTTCGCAGATAGTGATTACACTTTTCAGTCCGGCACGGCTTCCTGCGTATGCGTGTACCATATATACTTTTCCGTCTTCATCCCAAAACGGACAAGTGTCAATGATGCCTTTTCCCGCTTTCACCAAGACCGGTTCGCTCCACGGACCTTTCGGATCTTTGGCTTTCACCATAAAAGCTCCCTGGTCGGGATCTCCCCAAAAGATATAGAACTCACCGTTGTGATGACGGATAGCCGGAGCCCAGACACGATTACCGTGTTCCGGTCGTTCCGGAGTTTCGATAGGAGGGAGGGCATTGGGAACTGCAGCACCGATGATTGTCCAGTTGACTAAATCTTTGGAATGAAGGATTTGCAATCCCGGCAAGCAGTTGAAACTGGATGAAGTCATATAGAAATCATCCCCTACGCGACAAGCGTCCGGATCGGAGTAGTCGGCATAAAGTACCGGATTTTTGTATTTACCGTTTCCGAGGTCGGAAACCCATACTTCAGATACATAGTTCTTCTGTGCTACTGCGGTGAAAACCGTTAATAAGCAAAAGGCTAAAGTCTGTGTCAATCGTTTCATGTTATAGATAGATTATTTTATAGATATGATTCGTTGGTTTTATCTGATGGCAAAGGTAAATAAAAAGACTCTGCACAAGGAGGAATATTTGTGCAGAGTCATAGAAAAATTGGTAGAAACCTCGTAATTTTTGTTTAGTTGTATTTGTTTCTATCCTATTTATTGGTGCGGTTATCTTTTATTTTCACTGTCACCGGATGAGCCAGCTCTTCTTTCCATTCGCGGAGATGAGCAAACCATGCTTCCGGTGTTTTATATCCGAATGTCTCTTTCATCGAGGTGAAAGTAGTGTGATACTGGAAATATTTATTTCCCGGAGCGGTAATGGTATAAAGGAAATTGGCTTTATCCTTTTCTTCCGATTTCACATAACGTTGAGGGATACAAGTGCCCAGTCCTACAGTTTCTTTGGCATATTTCACGGTGTCGTTGACCGGCCAGTCTGTTCCCCAACTTCCTACGAGCCCTTTATGATCGGAGAAAGATTTGGAAGTACCTACGATGTCTTGCACACCTGTGCAGAAAACTTCTTTATTGAGTGGTTCGTCAAAGAATGTTTCGATATGAAGATCGCGATGTCCGGCATAAAGCGTGTAGCGTGTCATCATATCCAGTTCCTGATCCTGATATTTCCATCCGGTCACTTCAATTTCTGCAATCACCCGCACCGGTCCATAAGAGATGATACGTTCTGTGCGAGTGTCCACTGGAGTGATATGCGTTGCTTTTTGTCCGTCCCAACCTTTCAATGCGCCCGGTCCGCAGCTGTCGAACACACGAAGTACGTCATCTCCGAATCCTTTAGCTAATTGTTCATCCGTCGGGTAGAATTGCGATTCTTTAATCTCCAGTCCTTTGTTGAACTTGCCGTAAATATCCGGTGTCTGTTTCTCATTGAAATAAAGACGATAGCCCACTAGTTCCGATTCCAGAACCGGACCGTGCGGACGTACCATGCTGTATATATTGCTGGTGCCGGGAACGGTGATAGCCTGCACCCGTTGATGTTTGCCTTTCCGGTTGTCTACTATAAACATATCGGCATAAACCCTTTCCGGATAAGTCTTTGCACTTTTCTCCGAAGAGAGTGTAACCTGGAATGTTTTTCTACCGTGAGCAGGGAGGTCGGTCACAAAGGCCAGTTCGTCCATCTTGCGGTCTCTGTTCAAATCGTCCAGCTGTGAAGGTATTTCCTTTGTTCCTTCCATGACAACAGCGGATTTAACTTTGAAGCCGGCGTGCAACTCATGCAGGTTGATAACAACTGGAGCATCCGCTTTGGCCTGATTCCAGTTGTTTTGTACTTCAACTGTGATGGTTTTCTCCTGTTTCTGCGCCTGGGCAGACAGACTGAAAACTCCTAAAAGGAAAGTAAAAATAAAAAGATTCTTCTTCATGATTTTCTAAGGCTGAAATTATACGTCGTATTTCTCCTTGCAAAAGTAACAGAAAAAATAGCAGACTGTCTATCTTTTGAAAAGATTATAGTCTGCTATTTGAGCTTTTTACTCTATATAATGATATTGTGGTTTTCTTTTTGCAATGAACTTTATTTGAGGCTTAAAATTTCTTCTTTCGCTCCCAATTCTTCATAAACCTTTCCGTCTACGGTCAGATTCTTAGCATTTTTGACGTTTAATATATTGTTGCCTTTAGAAGACTCTACATATACATTCTCCAAAGTAACTCCGTCAACTTGGCTGATAACAACGCCATCCGTAGCTTCTGTCATCACGACATTCTTAACGGTAATATTGCTGATCGGCATTTCCGGCAAACCATTGAAGAACATGGCACGTCCCGAACCTCTGCAAACAATATTAGAGATATGAATATTGCGGAAAGCGGGTGTTTCTTCCGTTACCGGAGGAATACTTGTCTTCATGCGGTTCAGCAAATCCTCTTCCGATTCTTCGCCGGCACCTTTTCCACCGTAGAACAGGTCGAACAACAACGGTTCGTTCGGAATATTAATCATGTTGATATTATTAATGTAGATGTTTTCTACCACACCGCCACGTCCGCGAGTGCTCTTGAAGCGCAAACCTACGTCTGTGCCCATAAATGTGCAGTCTTCTACATAGATGTTCTTCACACCACCCGACATTTCACTGCCTACTACGAATCCACCGTGTCCGTGCAGTACCGTATTATTTTTAACGATAACATTCTGGCAAGGTTCACCGCGACGGCGGCCGTCTTCATCTTTACCGGATTTGATACAGATAGCATCATCTCCCGCATCGAATACACTATTAATAATGAGCGCGTTCTTGCAAGATTCCAGGTCGATGGCATCGCCATTCTGGGAATACCACGGATTGATGACCATGATATTGTTAACTGTAAAATCTTCGCAGGACAAGGGGTGCAGACACCAGCTTGGTGAGTTTTTGAAAGTAACACCTTCCAATAGTACTTTCTTGCTTTTGACGATGCTTAACAACACCGGGCGCAACCACGGACGGATTTCAGCCCATTCTTCGTCTGTATTGATACCTTCGGGTACATTGAAATCTTTACAAGCCATTGCCCCTTTCAGTGAACCGGCTGTGGGGTACCATATCTCTTGTTTTTCATCAAGAACACCTCCCGAGTTTACCAGCTTTTTCCATTGTGAAGCAGTCAGTTTGCCTTTTTTTACCGGACGCCAGCAGTCGCCGTTTCCGTCAAATGTGCCGTATCCTGTGATAGCGATGTTCTCTGCGTTGCGTGCGGAAATAGGCGATTGGCAACGACGGGTTTCCAATCCTTCAAAAGAAGTGGCAATGATAGGATATGCCTCAAAATCACCGGTGAAGAGCACCAATGCATTCTGTTCCGTATATAAATTCACGTTACTCAACAGTTCGATAGGTCCTGTCAACCAGATGCCTTCCGGGATAATCACTTTACCCCCTCCGCGTTGATTCACCTCTTTAATAGCATCGTTGATTGCTTTGGTATTCAGAAACAGACCATCGCCTTTGGCTCCGAATTTCTCAATGTTTACCTCGTAAGCAGGAAAAACCGGTTGCTGTACTTTGGGCATTTCAAAAGGTAGATTCTGGTAGAGAGCGTCACTGATGGAGCTTTCTTTTACGGCAGTCTCGCTTTGTTTACATCCTGATGAGATAAACGGTAAACAGGATATGGCCATCCAGAAGAGTCTTTTTGTCAATGTGTTCATTTAGTAACTTATTTCTATAGGGTTATACATCTATTGTTTTTCTTGGTAGTTGGGTGATGATTAATGAGGGCGATTTCATAATTCTTATGTCCTTCCGCAGGCGATCTGTCGCAGGCAGCCTGCAGGAGAGGAATAAGACAAATTCATGTTAACCTAATTCTAACCTTAAATAAATATTATGAAAAAACCTCTTAATTATCGATTGCAAAGATAGGTGGCAAACCCCAAGAGGATGTGGACTAATTGATAGAATACGTGTATTTTTTGTCATTTCTGTCTATTATTTGCACACTTCTCGTGTTTTTATGCAGAAAGTTCCTATCTTTGCACAAAATTTAACTATTAAAAGATATGAGTTATAACTTGTTGAAAGGAAAAAGAGGTATTATCTTCGGTGCTTTGAACGATCAGTCTATTGCCTGGAAAGTAGCAGAGCGTGCCGTAGAAGAAGGTGCAACTATTACATTATCAAATACTCCGATGGCTATCCGTATGGGAGAAGTCGACGCTTTGGCCCAGAAATTAAATTGCCAGGTTATTCCGGCAGATGCCACCAGCGTAGAAGATTTGCAAAATGTATTCAAGACCTCCATGGATATACTGGGTGGACAAATTGATTTTGTACTCCACTCTATCGGTATGTCTCCCAACGTGCGCAAGAAACGTACTTACGATGACCTTGACTATGGAATGTTGGATAAGACATTGGATATTTCAGCTGTTTCATTCCACAAAATGATTCAGTCGGCCAAGAAATTGAACGCTATTGCTGATTACGGTTCTATCGTTGCTTTGAGCTACGTGGCCGCACAGCGTACTTTCTACGGCTACAATGATATGGCAGATGCTAAGGCATTGCTGGAATCTATTGCACGTAGCTTTGGTTACATCTACGGACGCGAACATAGCGTACGTGTGAACACTATCTCGCAGTCTCCTACATTTACTACTGCCGGTTCGGGCGTGAAGGGTATGGATAAACTGTTTGATTTCTCCAACCGTATGTCTCCGCTCGGAAACGCTACGGCTGACGAATGTGCCGATTATTGCATCGTGATGTTCTCCGATCTTACCCGTAAGGTGACTATGCAGAACTTATTCCATGACGGTGGATTCTCCAGCGTAGGTATGAGTCTTCGTGCCATGGCTACTTATGAGAAAGGACTCGATGAGTATATGGACGAAAATGGTAACATCATTTACGGATAAAAGATTATGAAACTACGGATCTCTCTTCTTATTATTTTAATTAGTATGCTTTTCGCCTCCTGCGGGATAAGCACGGGAAAGGGTACGGAGCAGAAGGAAGAGGAGATTTCTGTTCTAAGATATGATAAGCTGTTGAGCGAATACGTTCGCTCCAACAGCTTTTCTGCTATGCAGAAGTTGACGATGGACTACCGTATGCCGACGAAAATCCTGATTGAGGATGTATTGTCTATCGGTACGGTGAAAGATGATACCATTTCGCAACGTCTGCAGAAATTCTATTCGGATACGACTTTAGTCCGTTTGCTTAGCGACGTAGAAGCAAAGTACCCTAATCTGGATGAGGTGGAAAAAGGACTAAACAAAGGATTCCGGAAACTGAAGAAGGAAGTGCCTGATACAAAAGTGCCGTTTATCTATTCGCAAGTGTCTGCCTTCAACGAATCTATAATTTTGGTGGATTCTTTATTAGGGATCAGTCTTGATAAATATATGGGGGAAGATTATCCTCTTTATAAGCGTTTCTATTACGATTATCAATGTCGCTCGATGCGTCCGGAACGGATTGTGCCGGATTGTTTTGCTTTTTATCTTTTGAGCCGTTACGGAATGAACTATCATGAGGGTACTTGTTTGATTGACTTGATGATGCACTCCGGAAAAATCAACTACGTCGTGCAAAACTTATTAGGATATAGTGATATCGGCGAAGCGATGGGATATTCCAAGGAGGAAAACGACTGGTGTAAGGAGAATGAAAAGGAGATATGGAATTATATCTGTACCAACGATCATCTGCATGCACGAGACCCGATGGTGATCCGCTATTATATGAAGCCTGCTCCTGCTGTCGATATGTTGGGTGCTCAAGCTCCGGCATTGATCGGAACATGGATGGGAGCAAGAATCATCGCCTCTTATATGAAAAAGCATAAGGACATGAAACTGAAAGATCTCCTGGAATTTACTGATTATCATGTGATGTTAAGTGAATCCAACTATCTGGCTTCCTAAACTGTTGCGTTTTTCAATTTTTAATTAGCTTCGCTCAAAACCTTATTTGATTTTTAACATTAAAGTATAGTCTTAATTCTCAATTCTCAATTTAAAAAGTGGAAACTGCCCTCTATTTGTTGCCCGTGACGTTAGGTGATACGTCTATTGAAAAGGTATTGCCTTCTTATAATAAGGAGATCATTTCTGGTATCCGGTATTTTATAGTCGAAGATGTTCGTTCTGCCCGGCGTTTCCTGAAAAAGGTGGACCGGGAGATTGATATTGATGCATTGACATTTTACCCGTTGAACAAGCATACTTCTCCTGATGATATTTCCGGTTATCTGCAACCTTTGGTGGGTGGAGCTTCAATGGGGGTTATCTCCGAAGCAGGTTGTCCGGCAGTAGCTGACCCGGGAGCGGATGTGGTTGCTATCGCACAACGTAAAAAGCTGAAAGTGGTTCCTTTGGTCGGACCTTCTTCCATTATCCTTTCCGTGATGGCTTCCGGCTTTAACGGGCAGAGTTTTGCGTTTCACGGTTATTTGCCGATTGAACCGGGAGAACGTGCCAAGAAACTAAAAGCACTGGAGCAGCGTGTGTATGCTGAAAATCAGACGCAACTTTTCATAGAGACGCCTTACCGGAATCATAAGATGGTAGAAGATATTTTGTTGAATTGCCGTCCTCAAACAAAGCTCTGTATCGCTGCCAATATTACTTGTGAAGGAGAGTATATACAGACGCGTACAGTGAAGGACTGGAAAGGACACGTGCCCGATTTATCTAAGATTCCCTGTATTTTTCTCTTATATAAATAACGCCTTTCAGGTGTTCATATTCATCTTCGAAGCAACTGCTGAAGAAGCCCTTTCCTAAGTTCTCCTCTATCTGTTTGAAACTCCACAGCTTACTGTTTTTAAAGCGGGGGGTACAAAGGATGGAATCGTCTTTGATATCGACAATGAATAGATAGATAAGACGGTTGGTCACTTCATTCTCGAAGTGATAAACGATGTTGAATTCAGGTTTGATACCTTTTTCATGAGGAAAAGCATTGTTGATTAAACGAGTGGCGCCTGCTTCCAGAGATTCTCCGTAGCGAAGATAACATTCCATGGGAATATCTACTTTCCCTCTATCCAGAATGGCTGTTGATGGCCTGTCGCAAAGGAATAACATTCCGTGAGTGGATATGGCAATTCTTATCACCGGATTGATGTATGCGTTTTTGTAATTAACAGCTTCTATTGCAGGTGTTTTTCCGATCACGTCTCCTTTGGTATTTACAATAGGAACATATTCCGTGTGTGACATTAAATGATTGAAGAAACGGATGGCGATCTGATTGAACAGGATACTCATCAGAAAGACAGTAGGAGGTAACACTTTATAGAGTACAAACAGACTTGTCTTACTTAGTGGGTTTTGGAAAATGACGGTGATGCTGATTATAATAAAATGCAGTATTCCGAAAATCAAGGCAATGCGGGCAGATACAACGGCTGCCTCTGCTCCCTGCGCATATAAACGTTTGTTGCAAGAACCTATCTGTTTTAAGAAGTGGTTGATAAACCTTTTCTTATGCATATAAAGACTTAGCATCGGAATGAGAATACTGACTTCCAGCGTAAGTGGAAGCGCACCGGGGGGAACATAATCACCAGGAATGAGAGCTGCTACGGATAATAGTGCTAACACTCCGGTCGCTATATAGAGGATAAAATTAGGAATCAACAATCCTTTACGTCGATAAGAAAGGTATATACCTATAATACCTATGCCTGTACCGATGTAAATAGCCGTGTCTTGCGTTATAAGTTCACACAATAAAATGGAAATAATAACGGGGATAAAACCCAGCGACATGTTAAATGCGGAAGAAAGTATTCCTTTATGAGCCATCTCTATATTTATGTTTATTTGTCGGTTCTATCTATAAAACAAATAGGGTATGTGTTTTGTTTACTAACGAATATGTTTCTCTGCATGGTAGGAGGAACGAACAAGGGGAGCGCTTTCTACGATGTTGAATCCTTTCTCTAAACCTACAGTTTTATATTCTGCAAATTGCTGCGGAGTGATATATGCCGCAACGGGATAATGCCGGTGAGTCGGTTGAAGGTATTGGCCTATGGTAAGAATCTGGCAACCGGTTGCTAACAGATCATCCATCAATGTTTCGACTTCCTCCGGGGTCTCACCCAGTCCGACCATAATGCCGCTTTTAGATTTAACTCCCTTTCCGGAAATGTGTCTGATAACTTGCAAACTTGTATCATAATTTGCCGCGCTGCGCACTAGCGGACTAATGCGGCGTACGGTTTCCATATTGTGTGAAATAATGTCGGGGCGGGCTTCGATTACCAAATCTAACAACTCCATCCTGCCTTGAAAATCAGGAATGAGCACTTCGATTGTTGTTTGTGGATTCAGCCGTTTTATTTCCCGGATGGTACGTGCCCAATGTGCTGCTCCCAAATCCGGTAGATCATCCCGGTCTACGGATGTGATGACAGCATGATCCAGTTTCATCAGTGCGATGGATTCTGCTACATGGGTAGGTTCGTTTATGTCTAGCGGGTGCGGGCGGCCGGTTTGTGTGTTGCAGAATTTGCAACTGCGCGTACAGATGTCACCACCGATCATAAAGGTGGCAGTTCCTTTTCCCCAGCATTCCCCCATATTAGGGCAACGCCCACTGCTGCATATAGTATGCAAGCAGTGGGAGTCGACAATCCGTTTGGTTTCGGTGTATCGTTCGTTGGCACCGATATTAATTTTCAGCCATTCGGGCTTACGTACTCTGTCCGTCATTATAAATTGTTCAAGAAAAAGTTGGTCAACCGTGTGTATAGATGTTGGCGGGTATTGCCACCATATATTCCATGATTGCGGTTTGTATACACTTGCATATCAAATTGTTTTCCAAGCTGAACCAACTGTTCGGCATATTCCGCACAATTTTGGAAGTGCACATTATCGTCTGCCATGCCATGCACCAACAACAAGTTTCCATGTAGTTTGTCAGCACGGGTGAAGGCTGATGATTCCTTATATCCTTCCGCGTTCTCTTTCGGAGTACGCATGAAGCGTTCGGTGTAAATCGTATCATAGAAACGCCAGTCGGTGGGTGCAGCCACTGCTACTCCTGCTTTGAATACGGGAGTTCCTTCGCTCATACTCATGAGAGTCATGTATCCGCCGTAGCTCCAGCCCCAGATACCGATGCGATCTTTATCCACGTATGGCTGTTTGCCGAGATACAAGGCAGTCTCTACCTGATCTTTGGCTTCTTTGACTCCGATTTTCAGATAAGTGCATTTCTCGAAAGCTTCTCCACGACCTCCTGTGCCGCGACCGTCCACGCATACCACGATATAACCAAGGCTTGCCATGTATGTCTCCCAACTGATTCCCCAGGTATCCAATACCTGTTGAGAGCCCGGACCGCTATATTGATACATCAGTACCGGATATTTTTTAGATGCGGAAAAATTAACCGGTTTCATCATCCAGCCGTTCAACTTCACGCCATCTGTGGTTTGGAAAGTGAAGAACTCTTTTTGTGGCACAGCATATCCGGACAATGTTTGTTTCAATCCGTCATTGGTAATAAGCGTTTTGAGTGTTTTGCCCGAATTATCATTCAGTGTAACCAGCATCGGAGTATTCAAGTTGGAGAACTTGTTCATGTAATACTTCATTGATTTACTGAAGAGCGGTGTATTGGTTCCTACCTGTTGGGATAGTTTGAGCTTCTTGCCTTTCTTGTCTATTTTATAGACAGCTTTGCGCAGAGGGCTTTCTTCATTGCTGGTGTAATAGAAAGAACCGTCTTCTTCATCATATCCCAGAAAATCTTTCACCTCAAACTTACCGTTAGTAACTTTTTTAATCAGATTACCCCCCATGCTATACCAATAGAGGTGACTGTAACCGTCACGTTCGCTAAGTAGACTGAAATATTCCGGATAGAACTGGATATTATCGAAAATATTCTCCTTTATGTAATAAGGAGACTCATCACGAAGTATAAGTTTGCAAAGTGTGGAACGAGGATCGGCAAAGTAAAGATCAAAACGGTCTTGATGGCGGTTCAATGTCATGATAGCCAGTTTATTGGCATCCTTTGTGAAGCGTATACGCGGAATGTATCCGTCTGCATCCAATGGGAGTTTCATTGTACGGGTGACATGTGATTTGATGTCATACGTGCGTACCTCTACTTTCGAATTCGGATATCCGGCTTTCGGATACTTGTATGTATATTCGCCCGGATAATCTTTTAAAGCATCAATGCGGGGTGCTTGTCCGGCAAATACCGGGAAAGAGTAGGAGGGAACTTCCGACTCGTCGAAACGGATAAAAGCAATCAGCGTATTGTCGGCGCTGAATTCCAAAGCACGGTCGAAGCCGAACTCTTCTTCATACACCCAGTCAGGAATACCGTTGATTACCGAATTCTGTTTGCCATCTTCTGTGACCTGGCTTTCGCTGTTGCCGTAAAGCAACTTAACAAGAAATATGTTATTGTTGCGTACAAATGCAATCATGGTACCGTCCGGAGAAAAGACGGGGACCTGTTGAGGTCCACCGTCAGACAGCCGTTCAATAATGTTGTTTGTCGTAACGCCCTTATCATTTCGTTTCAAAGGGTAAATGTAATGTACAGCTGTGTATGAATGCCTGTAAATAGGTGTTGTTTTAGTAGCAATCAGCAATTTCTGACCGTCGGGCGAGAATTGGTAACTGTCGAAGTTCTTGAAGTCACATTCACGTGTGGTATTTACATCGAAAATCACTTCTACTTTCTCGCCTGTCTTGAAAGAGTATTTAATGATTTGCGTGCCGTCAGCGTTCATCTGTGTGTAGTGTTCGCCATCAGGCATAGGGATTACTCCCTGAATATTTTCCGGGCGGAAACGTCCGGAAGTAATATCTTTTAAATCGAGTGCCTTTTGTCCTTGTGCCATTCCGGTCAGACAGAGAAGGCAGAGTAATAAAGTGATGCTGATCTTTTTCATCTGCGTTTATAATCGGTTTTGGTTTTAATTCGTACTTGCAAAAGTAACAATAAACTTAGATTCAACAAAGCCTGACCGATTTTTATATAGATTTGATAAGGATTATTGGGTGAGATTCAATATCTTTGTGAAAAGGACTTTAAACATTACCACTATGAATTCAAAAAGAAAAGACTTGCAATATGCTTCTGTCTTCTTATTGGCCGTGGCATTGACGTTCCTGATGGGAAAGGGTGATAATCTGTGGTTGGTGTCATGGGGTGACTTGATACCGAGTTTGTTTGTATTGTTCATAGCAGGTGATTGTTTACATAGTTCCCTGCTTCGTATCAAACGTGGCGAAGAGGAGGGAGGAGCCCGGTGGAGTACTTGTTTCACTTTTCTGGTATTCAGCATTATTTTTATGGGCGACTTGTTCTTTATCGGCAACTTTATTGTCAATAAACTGTGGAGCTAAAAGAGATGTAATAAATCTGTTTCACAGGTGTTTAATAGTAGATTATTCGTCTTAACTATATCTTTTAGTTTACTTTAACTAGATAAATTAGTTTATGAACTAAAACTTTTCGTTATTTGCAGCAAACAAAGTTGCAGATATGAAAGGATTAACAGCAAAAGAAGAAGAAATCATGGGCTTTTTCTGGGAAAAAGGTCCCTTGTTCGTGAAGGAAATGTTGGCTTTCTATGAAGATCCCAAGCCACATTTCAATACACTATCTACGATTGTGCGTGGGTTGGAAGAAAAAGGTTTTCTAGCTCATTATACTTTCGGAAATACCTATCAATATTATCCCGTAGTCAGTGAAGAAGATTTTCGTAAAGGAACGCTGCGGAATGTGATTAGTAAGTATTTTAATAATTCTTACCTAAATGCCGTTTCTTCTTTGGTTAAGGAGGAAGATATTTCCTTGGATGAATTGAAACAGCTCATCGAGGAAGTGGAACAGGCTGACAAAAAACACTAATCTATTAAACGAAAATCTATGCTATGGGAGTTTTCTTCATTTATATATTAAAATCATCTGTTTGTCTTGTTCTGTTTTACCTGTTTTTCCGGTTATTACTTAGCAAGGAAACCTTTCATCGTTTCAATCGTATGGCTTTATTGGGAGTGTTGTTCTTTTCATTACTCATTCCTTGTATCGAAGTAACTACCCGGCATCAGGTTGAAGTGCAGCAGGCTGTGCTTTCCATTGAACAATTGCTATTGATGGCAGAGTTGGAGGTTACTCCTGCCAATGTCGGTGCAGTGCAGGAGACGTCGGCCATATCTTGGGTACAGATTGTTCTGTTGGTCTATCTGGCGGGTATTCTGTTTCTTGCCTGTCGCAATATCTATTCTTTGATTTGTCTCTTCCGGTTGATACATTCCGGCAAACATGAGAAGTTGGAGAAAGGGGTTACACTTGTGGTGCACAATCAGGAGATAGCTCCGTTCAGTTGGATGAAGTATATTGTCATCAGCCGGAAAGACCTGGAGGAAAATGGGAGGGAAATCCTTATTCATGAAATGGCTCATATCCACCATCGTCATTCAGTAGATTTATTGGTGGCGGATATTTGCATCTTTTTCCAATGGTTCAATCCTGGTGCATGGTTGTTGAAACAGGAGTTGCAGAACGTTCACGAATATGAAGCGGACGAGACCGTCATTAATGAGGGTGTAAACGCGAAAGAATATCAACTATTATTAATAAAAAAAGCCGTTGGCACAAGGCTCTACTCTATGGCCAACAGCTTTAATCACAGTAAACTTAAAAAACGTATCACTATGATGTTAAAAGAAAAATCGAATCCGTGGGCACGGTTGAAGTATTTGTATGTACTTCCGTTGGCAGCTATTGCAGTAACTGCTTTTGCCCGTCCTGAAATCTCTGAAAAAGTGGAAGAGATTTCTGCAGTCAAAGTTAATGATTTGGCAGCAATTGTGGAAAAAAAGAGTGAAGAAAATGTTGTTAAGGAGCCTATTGATACTACCAAGAATAAGGTAGTAGTGGTAGGGTATCGTACAGAAAAAAAAGATTCTGTCTTAACATCCGGGAAAAAGAAGGTGGCTATTTCGGTACAAGGAATTTCCGGCGAAGGAAAACCTTTGGTTATTATTAATGGGAAGGAGTCTGATCGTGAAGTAGTAAATGCTTTGAATCCTGAACGTATTGAAAGTGTGTCTGTCATAGGTCCTGAAAAAGCTATTAAGATTTATGGAGAAAAGGCTAAGGATGGAGTGATGGATATAAAACTATATTCGGAAAAAAAGTTTGCGCCGAGAAAGATTGAAATCGAAGGCATTAATAAAACAAGGTTGGATGCATTAAATAGTGGGGCAAAGAGTTGGGGAGCTACGTTTCGTTCTGCTGATGGAGGTAAACCTTTGGTTATAATTGATGGTAAAGAGGCTACTGGTGATGATCCTTTAGCGAATATTTCTCCTGATCGTATTAGGAGTATATCTGTATTAAAAGATAAGACTGCATTGGCTGCTTATGGTGATAAGGGAAAGAATGGAGTGATTGAAGTAAATCTATTAGTGAAAGAAGAATATCAAGCCCGTCAAATTTCTATTCGTGCTATTAATGATACAGTGACTTCAACAATAAAAGTAACTGCATCTGAAGAATAGCAGTAGATTTTAGATGTCTTCTGTTTCTAAATATTGTCAAAATATAATGTTATAAAGATTGACGGAGGTACGCTAGTATCTCCGTTTCTTGTTCCGGGTGGAACCATTTTATTTCTTCATCTCTTTTGAACCAGGTCATCTGTTTACGCGAATAAATGCGGGAGTTTTGCTTGATTTTGTCTATAGCAAAGGGGAGTTCCCATTCTCCGTCCAGATATTTGAACAGTTCTTTATAGCCTACTGTATTGAGTGAATTGAGGTGACGATAGGGAAAGACGGAACGTACTTCTTCCAATAATCCTTCCTCCATCATCTGGTCTACCCGACGGTTGATACGGTCATAAAGTTCTTCCCGATCACGAGTCAGGCCGATTTTCAGAATACGGAAAGGACGCTGTTTTTTTTGTTGGGTGCGAAAAGAAGTATAAGTGCGTCCGGTCATATAGCAAATCTCCAACGCATGAATTACCCGCTTGGGATTCTTCAGATCTACAATCCGGTAATATTCCGGGTCTAACAAGCGAAGTTCTGCGCAGAGTTGTTCAAGGCCTTCCTCTTCATACTTTTGTAGCATGAGTTGACGGGTTTCCGCATCAACGGTAGGAATATCGTCAATTCCCTTACAGATAGCGTCTACGTACATCATTGAGCCACCAGTGAGAATCACGACTTCGTGTTGCGTGAATAATTTCTCCAGAATATCCAGTGCTTCTGTTTCGTATTGAGCAGCGCTGTAATAGTCTGTGAGGTGGAGCGTGCCGACCAGTTGATGGGGGACACGTTTAAGTTGATCGGGAGTAGGAGCTGCTGTGCCTATTTTTAATTCGGCATAAAGCTGTCTCGAATCGGCAGATACAATGCTTGTCTGAAATGTTTCTGCCAAGCGCAGGCTCAACTCCGTTTTCCCCACACCTGTAGGACCTATAAGAACAATGAGAGTAGGCATAGATTTTTAAGTATTAAGTATAGAAGTATTAAGTATTAAAGCGTACGGGACTAAAAAAAATATTAGGTATTAACTGCCTGACACTACATAGCAATTAATACCTAATACTTGATACTTAATACTTAGAATTTTTCTTCTTCGTATGGGCTGCTAGTGTCACCACCTATGTCAAATCCTTCCTGATCGAAGTCTTCCATGTCGAAGTCCTGGTCTCCATAGAAGTTTTCATCCAGATCAAGAGAACCTCCGGTAGCGGCCATTTCTTCAAAGTCTACCGTTTGTTTAGGAGCATCTCCTGATTTCTTGGTACATTTGGCACCATTCATATCTTTTCCGGTGATAATTTCGGATAGTTCGATGAAGAAACAACGTTCTGTCATGTAATCGAATACATATAGCAGTTTCTGTTTTTCATCTTCTACCAATTCGCTGATAGTAGTTTCTTTCATCACCCAGCTATCCATTTCCGGATTGTCGTCCATTTCTTCCAGGGTTACTTCTTTTTCTTTTTCCCAGTCGTCATCGCAGATAAAGAAAGAAGTCATCTGGTCGTTTGCGTACCCTACTGATTTCAGTATTGCTTCATGGAAGTCATAAAAAGTTGCTTCCGGATCAATTTGTATTTCTCTGACAAAATCGTCAACTTCATCAGATATGATAGTAAATCTGTATATCATAATATGACTATTTTGAACTGTTTATTTAATAATACCACGTTCTGAATTACGGATAAAATTGACTATATAGTCAATCTCCGGGCTCTTTTCGAATTCATCTTCTATTTTTTTCAATGCTTCTGTCGTGTTCAAACCACTTTGGTAAATGATACGATATGCATTGTGAATACTTTCGATCACTTCATTGGAGAAACCACGACGGCGCAAGCCGATGATATTGATTCCGCTGAAAGCGATCGGTTCGCGTCCTGCAATGATGTAAGGAGGAATATCTTTACTGAAACGGCATCCGCCCTGAATCATTACATGACTGCCTACATGACAGAATTGATGCATCAATACATTGGCGCTGACAATCGCGTTATCATCAATGACGATTTCGCCTGCCATCTTGGTAGAGTTACCGATGATACATCCGTTACCAACCAATGCGTCGTGTGCTACGTGTACACCTTCCATCAATAAATTGTTATTTCCCACAATCGTGCGCCCTTTAGCTGCCGTACCACGGTTGATTGTTACATTTTCACGAATCAGATTATTATCTCCGATTTCGGCTGTCGATTCTTCACCGCGAAACTTGAGGTCCTGCGGAATGGCTCCGATAACGGCACCCGGAAAAATTGTGTTTCCGTTACCAATACGTGAACCGTATAAAATATTGGCGTTAGCCATAATTTTATTGTTGTCGCCGATAACTACGTTCTTATCTATAAATACAAAAGGCGCAATTTCTACATTTTCCCCGATTTTAGCTTCGGGATGGATATACGCTAAAGGACTTATCATGCTTTTAAATATCAATTATTACTTATTTTTTACTATTTGTGCCATGAACTCTGCTTCGCAAACAACTTTCTCGCCGACAAACGCATATCCTTTCATGGTAGAAATACCGCGGCGGATAGGTGCCAGCAGTTCTACACGAAAAATCAAGGTGTCTCCCGGCACTACTTTCTGACGGAATTTCACTCCATCTATTTTCATGAAATAGGTAGAATAACGTTCAGGATCATCTACGGAATTCAAGACGAGCAAGCCTCCGACTTGTGCCATTGCTTCCACTTGAAGTACTCCCGGCATAACGGGCTCCTGTGGAAAATGTCCCTGGAAGAAAGGTTCGTTGGCTGTGATGTTTTTGACACCTACAATGTAGTTGGCACCAATTTCAATCACTTTGTCCACCAGTTGGAAAGGATAACGGTGCGGCAACAATTCGCGGATACGGTTTACATCCATTATCGGCTCGCGGTTACAGTCGTAGCTTGGTGCCTGTATTTCGTGCAGACGGATTTCTTTCCGCATTTGACGGGCAAATTTATTGTTGATAGTATGTCCCGGACGGGTAGCGATGATACGGCCTTTAATCGGTTTGCCAATTAAAGCGAGGTCACCAATGACATCAAGCAGTTTGTGACGGGCACATTCATTGGGCCAAACTAACGGTTTGTGATTGATATAGCCTAACTGATCGGCATCCATGTGAGGTACTCCCATCACATCTGCCAACTTGTCAAAGCTTTCCTGTGACATCTTGCGTTCGTAGATTACGATCGCATTGTCCAGGTCACCACCTTTAATCAATCCGGCGGAGAGCAATGGCTCTATTTCACGAACAAAGACGAAAGTACGGCTGGCAGCCACTTCGTCTTTGAAATTATGCATATCTTCAAGGGTAGCAAACTGATTCGGGATAATAGTCGAATCGTATGAAACCAGTACATTCAGACTGAAATTCTCGTCAGGTAGTACAATAATAGAAGAACCTGTCGTTTCATCCCGGAACTCAATTTTAGACTTGATAATATAAAAGTCTTTGACGGCATTTTGCTCTACTGTTCCTACACGTTCTATTTCTTGTACGTAATATTGTGCACTACCATCTAAAATAGGAAATTCCGGTCCGTTAACTTGGATCAGGCAGTTATCAATGCCCAATGCGTAAAGGGCTGCCATACCATGTTCAATGGTGCTTACTTTGACTCCATTTTTCGACAATACAGTACCACGGGTGGTTTCTGTTACATTGTCGGCTACTGCGTCGATAGTTGGTTGTCCTTCTACGTCAATGCGTTGGATTTTATATCCGTGATTGTCCGGAGCTGGATTGAATGTTACAGTGAGATCAAGTCCAGTGTGAAGACCTTTCCCGCTCAGTGAAAAGCTATCTTTCAGCGTTTTTTGTTTCAGCATTGGTTACTTATTTACTTATTTAATAGTTGTTTTAATTCTTCTACTTCTTTGCGCAAGTTACGCAGTTCTTTCTGCATATCCGGCAGGCTTCTTTGTGCAATGGATGATTTGAAATATTGTTTCAGTTCCATAGGAGGAGTTCCGATAAGCTGGCTACCGGACTTGATGTCTCCCGGCACACCTGATTGTGCGCCTAATCCAACTTTATCTCCTATTTTAGAATGTCCTGCAATACCTACCTGGCCACCGATCATACACCATTCACCAATTTTGGTAGAACCGGCAATTCCGGCTTGCGCAGCCATAACGGTATGCGAACCTATTTCATCATTGTGTGCTATTTGTATCAGATTGTCTAACTTGACACCGCTGTGTACTACCGTAGCTCCCATTGTAGCACGGTCTACACACGTATTAGCACCTATATCTACTTTATCTTCCAGAATAACAATTCCGATTTGCGGAATCTTATCATATCCGTTCGGAGTGGGAGCAAAGCCAAATCCGTCAGCTCCGATCACTGCACCCGAATGAAGGATACATTCATTACCTATGCGGCAATCATGATAAACATTTACATTGGAGTAAAGCAGGCAACTGTTGCCTATCTTCACGCCATCTCCAACGAAAGTGTGGGGGTAAATTTGAGTATTATCTCCAATCACGGTATTTTCGCCGATATAGGCAAAAGCACCGATGTATACATTCTCACCAATTTTGGCGCTGGGTGCAACGAAAGCTAATGAATCTATCCCTTGTTTCTTAGGCTTGCTCATCTCATAAAGATTGAGCAATTTAGCCAGACTTTCGTATGCATTGTCTACTTTGATAAGAGTAGCTTTAATTTCGTGTTCGGGAGTGAAGTCCTTATTAACCAGGACAATGCTTGATTGTGTCTCGTAGATGTAAGGTGTATATTTGGGATTTGACAGGAAAGAAATTGCTCCGGGCATTCCCTCTTCAATTTTAGCGAATGTGTGTACCGTAGCGTTTTCGTCTCCAATGATTTCCCCTTGGATAAATGCTGCAATTTGCTTAGCCGAGAACTCCATGTCTTTTATTTAAAATTTAATTAGTTCACAAATAACGGATTTTTTTTTCAGATTTCCGTGTTATTGCATGAATATTTTATACTTATCTGTGTAATCTCTGATAGCAGAGATAGTATTTCTTTACCTTTTTGGACAATAATGAGATGTTCAGCATGTCCGATGCTTCGGCAATATTTTTGATAGTGCCGTCTTTGTAGATAATATCAATACTGTCATCTGCCGGGTCATACATATTCTTTTCGATGCTGGGGGTAGAGACAAAATAGTTCGCTTCGGAAAGGGTTATGCCTAATTGTTGGCTGATGTGCAAAGTTAATTCTTTTTTTCTGTCCTCACTAATAGGTTCCGACGAAATTTCCACTTTAAAGATATTTCGGTTTATCATTCCTGTGCTTAAAGTGGAAAGCACCTTATCTGTGTGGGTGCTCCACACTTTTAAGGCTGTCCATATATCATTGTCGTCCAGCTGGATAAAATTCTCCAGACAGTCGGGGTTGTTATAGAATTCCGTAGGATTGATATCATTGTAAAGGAAAAAACGTAATGCGGGTGATGCAAATAGTTCCACTCCTTGTGAAGCCAGTTCTTTGGCACGCAATAGAGTACTAATCAGCATCTTTTCGTATGCCACGGACGTCTTATGCAGGTATACTTGCCAGTACATCAGGCGACGTGCCGTGAGGAAATTCTCGATAGAATAGATCCCTTTGGATTCGACAACCAAACGGTCATCCGCTACATCAAGCATTTTGATGATTCGGGCAGAGCCGATGTTACCTTCCGTTACGCCTGTATAAAAGCTGTCGCGGCGAAGATAATCAAGCCGGTCCATATCCAACTGACCGCTTACGAGTTGATGCAGAAAGCGTTTCGGGTATTCGTCCTTGAAGATTTGAATGGCAAGACTTAGCTGGCCGTTCATCTCTTTGTTCATCCGTTCCATCAACATGAGAGAAATCTCTTCGTGCGAGACTCCTTTTACAATCGTGTCTTCCAGCACATGCGAGAAAGGGCCGTGTCCTATATCATGCAACAGGATGGCGGCCTGCACGGCTTCCGCTTCACTATCAAAGATAAAATTGCCTTTGGAGGCCAGTTGGGTGATAGCTTCACTCATCAGGTGAAAAGCACCTAAGGAGTGTTGGAAGCGGGTGTGTTGCGCACCGGGGTACACAACAGATGACAATCCTACTTGCTTGATGCGGGTAAGACGCTGCAAAAGGGGATGCCGTACTATATCGTACAGTAACCCCTTTGGAATATTGATGAACCCGAATACGGGGTCGTTAATTATCTTTCTTTCGTAAGGCATTCGTTTTCTTTAGAGATCCTTTTTCCCTTTTCAGAGAATTGCTTTGAGTTGTTCAGCCATTTGTGCTTGCACTTCTTGTGCGGCGGTGCGGGCAGCTTCTGCAAATTTCTCTGTTTTATCTACGTAGATAATACCACGCGACGAGTTAACAATCAATCCGCATGTACTGTTCATACCATATTTGCAAACTTCTTCGAGTGAACCGCCTTGTGCTCCCACGCCTGGTACGAGAAGGAAATGGTTCGGGACAATCTTGCGGATGTCCTCAAAAGCACGTCCTTGAGTAGCACCTACCACATACATCATGCGGTCATCGCCAGCCCATTCCTGTGATTTGCGTAATACTTTCTCGAACAGACGTTCGCCGTTTACGTCTTCTGTCAATTGGAAGTCATGAGATCCTTTGTTGGAAGTCAATGCCAACAGGATCACCCATTTGCCTTCGTAGGTAAGGAACGGAGTAACGCTGTCTTCACCCATGTAGGGGGCTACTGTTACAGAGTCGATATCCAATTCTTCAAAGAATGTGCGGGCATACATTGCAGAAGTATTTCCGATGTCACCACGCTTTGCGTCAGCGATGATGAATTGATCCGGATAGTTATCTTTGATATATTTTACTGTCTTTTCAAATGCGATCCATCCTTTTACACCCATGCTTTCATAGAAAGCCAGATTGGGTTTGTAGGCGATACACAAATCAGCTGTCGCGTCAATGATTGCTTTGTTGAATGCAAAGATCGGATCTTCTTCTTTCAACAGATGTTCCGGGATTTTCTTGATATCAGTATCAAGTCCTACACAAAGGAATGATTTTTTGCGCTTTATGTTTTCAAATAATTGTTGCTTATCCATCTTGTTATTTACTATTTTGCAATTTACTATTTACTATTTTAAGAAACCGTTCTCAACTCTCAATTCTCAACTCTCCACTTCTCTAAAGTTCGCTTTCTTTCAGGCGTTCTGCATTTTCCGCTACGATCAGATGGTCGATACAATCCTGGATATCCCCGTCCATGAAGGCTGCCAGATTATAGATTGTATAGTTGATGCGGTGGTCGGTGATACGTCCCTGGGGATAGTTGTAAGTTCGTATTTTGGCTGAACGGTCTCCGGTAGATACCATTGTCTTACGTTTGGAGGCAATGTCATCGATATATTTCTGATGTTCTTTGTCGTAGATAAAAGTACGGAGACGGGCCAAGGCGCGCTCTTTATTTTTCGGCTGGTCGCGTGTCTCGGTACATTCGATAAGGATTTCTTCGGCAATACCGGTGTTCGGGTTCTTCCAGATATAGCGCAGACGTACTCCGGATTCTACCTTGTTTACATTCTGTCCGCCGGCACCGCCGCTTCGGAAAGTGTCCCATTTGATTTCTCCTTCGTTGATGACTACATCGAATTCTTCAGCTTCGGGAAGCACGGCCACGGATGCGGCTGAAGTGTGAACACGTCCTTGCGTTTCCGTCGCAGGAACACGCTGTACGCGGTGTACTCCCGATTCGTATTTTAAAATTCCGTATACATTATCGCCTGTCACACTACAAACAATTTCTTTGAATCCACCGGCTGTCCCTTCGTTCGCATTGGAGACTTCCATTTTCCAACCTTTGGTTTCACAGAATTTGGCATACATACGGAAGAGGTCGCCGGCAAAGATAGCTGCTTCGTCGCCTCCTGCACCTCCGCGGATTTCGAGAATAGCGTTCTTGCTGTCTTGCGGATCGGCAGGGACAAGCATCAGTTTGATTTCTTCTTCCAATACCGGAAGGCGCTCTTGACTATTGTCCATTTCTTCTTTCGCCATTTCGCGCATTTCAGCGTCCGATTCATTGGCAAGGATATTTTTAGCTTCTTCAATATTACCCAGTAATTGGATATATTCTTTCCTTGCTTTCATCAAGTCGTCTAATTCCTTATATTCTTTAGTCAACTTGACATAACGTTTCTGGTCGGCAATCACTGCCGGGTCTGTGATAAGGGTAGATATTTCTTCAAAACGGGCTACGAGTCCGTCTAATTTTTCTAGTATGGTACTATTGTCTGCCATTCTTTAATATCTAAATTCTCCGAATTCGCTCTTAATGATTAATTCTGTTTGCTCGCATGCTTCAACACGTCCTACAATCTGTGCCGGGATACCGAATGACTCGGAGATAGCTATCACTTTTTCTGCATGTTCCGGTGACAGGTAGACTTCAAGACGATGTCCCATATTGAATACCTTGTACATTTCTGCCCAGTCCGTACCGCTTTGTTCCTGGATCGTTTTGAATAAAGGAGGAACAGGGAAAAGATTATCTTTTACTACGCGTACGTTTTCTACAAAATGCAGAACTTTAGTTTGTGCACCACCGGAGCAGTGTACCATTCCGTGGATTTCCGGACGCAATGCATCAAGCAATTTTTTGACTACCGGTGCGTATGTACGAGTAGGAGAGAGTACTAACTTACCTGCATTAATTGGAGAATCTTCCACGCTGTCTGTTAGTTTTAATTTACCGGAATAAACTAACTCTTCAGGAACTGCAGCATCATAGCTTTCCGGATATTTTTCAGCAAGATATTTTCCGAATACGTCGTGGCGGGCACTTGTTAAACCATTACTGCCCATACCGCCATTGTATTCTTTCTCGTAAGTAGCTTGTCCGTAAGAAGCCAGACCAACGATCACGTCACCCGGACGAATATTGGCATTGTCGATAACGTCTGAACGTTTCATGCGGCAAGTTACGGTAGAGTCAACGATGATGGTACGTACCAAATCGCCGACATCAGCAGTTTCACCACCGGTTGCATATACGCCTACACCCATTTCACGGAGTTCGGCCAGCAATTCGTCTGTTCCGTTGATGATGGCGGAGATTACTTCTCCGGGAATCAACAGTTTGTTACGTCCAATAGTAGATGAAACAAGGATATTGTCTACGGCACCTACACAAAGGAGGTCGTCGATATTCATAATCAATGCATCCTGTGCAATACCTTTCCAAACGGATAAGTCACCCGTTTCTTTCCAGTACATATAAGCAAGAGATGATTTGGTTCCGGCACCATCGGCATGCATAATGTTGCAATATTCCGGGTCACCTCCCAATATATCGGGAATAATTTTACAGAATGCTTTCGGGAAGATTCCTTTGTCGATGTTCTTGATGGCGTTGTGCACATCTTCTTTTGATGCGCTTACTCCACGCATCATGTATCGTTGATTACTCATGAGTTATAGAATTATTTTGTATACGGCTGCAAAAGTACAGCTTTTTTTTGGTACAGCCAACTAGGTACTAGTAAATGTTAATCATTAACTTTTATACTTTAGGATATTCTATTGAAAAGGAGAAAAATAATAGAAAATTAAGAGTTAAAATCATAGTAATGAGAACTATGAATTTAACTCTTAATTATAGAAGGGTTTTATCTAATCTTTTTTTAGAATTCTACCTTCGGAGCCTTTTCACTTCCTTCCTCTGCTTCAAAATATGCTTTCTTATCGAAGCCGAACATTCCTGCAAAGATATTCTTCGGGAAACGGCGGATATTGGTATTATAAGCCTGGGCAGCATCATTGAAGTTTTTGCGTGCTACATTGATACGGTTTTCGGTTCCTTCCAGTTGAGCTTGAAGTTCCAGGAAGTTCTGGTTAGCTTTCAGGTCCGGATAATTCTCGGTGATAGCTAATAACTTGCCCAATGCTGATGTTACAGCACCTTGTGCCTTTTGGTATTGCGCCAGCTTTTCCGGTGTCAGGTCGGCAGCATCTACTTTGATTTGAGTAGCTTGGCTACGTGCGGCAACAACTCCTTCCAAGGTTTCCTTTTCATGTGTTGCATATCCTTTCACTGTGTTTACCAAGTTAGGAATCAGGTCGGCACGACGTTGATATTGAGTTTCTACATTTGCCCATTGACCACTTACATTCTCGTCCATAGTAACCAGACCGTTATATACACTTACTGCCCATATAACAAGGATAGCCACAACGGCTAAGATGATAATAATTGACTTCTTCATGTTTCTAATTATTCTATAGTTTTTGTTAATTTATCAGGGTTTTGACGAACGTCCCAAACTGTCACAATGATTACATCCTTATTAGCATCAACGTAATAAATAAGTTTATAATTAGTGTCTACTACTAATGCTCTGTAACAGAGTGTAACTCTTTCTGAAGTATTTAGAATGTTTCCCGCATTTGGGAAAGTTCTAAGCATCTCTGCTTCTTTGATAAGTTTATTATGTAATTTAGCAGCTATACGTTCGTTTTTTGTATATTGTAATGTTTGTAAATAAACTAATTCTAGCGTTTGCAAAGCTGATTGAGTCCAAACAATATTTGTCATTTCATATAATATTTGAGAACATCCTCATGTGAAACAATCCTTCCTGCCTTGACATCTTCCATACCTCTGTTGATTGCGATCTCTAATTCTTCTTGAGTATGTGGTAATAACCATGATTTTTGTTCCAATTCGTGGGAGAATCGAAGCATTTCTTTGAGCTGATTTTCTTCCATTAACATAACTCGTTCCATAATTTTCTGTCTCATGGTGATGGTGTCCATACCGTAAGAACCAGTTGGCTCATGGACAACTTTTTCTTGTTCTTTTTTTTCTTGATATTCTTTATTCTCTTTCATTTTCTTCTGTCTTAGTCATTAGGTAAAGTTACTAATTTATTTCGAAACTAGGGCATTGGATAACATTTATTTTAGAAACGAGAACCGGCACCACCGCCTCCGCCCATTCCTCCGCCAAAGCTGCCTCCACCGAAACCGCCTCCGCCTCCGAAACTGCCTCCGCCAAAACCACCAATGAACGGACCGCCTCCGCCACCGCCCCGGTGATGGTAATCATTGTCATAACTTTGCTGGCGGCGTATGATGGTATGTCCACAGTTTCTACATGTATAGGTGACATCTTCGGTCTTCACTCCATTAATCCGGGATACGACTCTGCTTCCGCTTCTCTGCAATTGATGTTTACCACAATTCGGACAGCGACTTTGTTTGCGTGCCGAAAAGAAAGCAAGACCTCCGCCAATGGTGATAAAACAAAGAATAGCAAGAATAAAATCAAAAGAACCACCGCTGTTAGAATCGGAGAGAGCATCATTTTCCATCGAACCGTCGAGCCGCTGGCAAGTCGCTTTTAGACCAGCCACCATTCCTGCATCCCAATTCCCATCTTTGAGGTAAGGAATCATATATCTTGTTTGAATCCTTTTGCAGATAGCATCAGGAAGTACTCCTTCCAGACCATAACCGGTATAGAACTGTATACAGCGTTGATCGGTGACTAATAAAATGACCAATCCATTGTTTTTGCCTTTTTTTCCTACACCCCATTTATTAAGCAGCTGATGACAGAAGTCGAAACAATCTTCTTCTCCAATTGAGGGAACTACGGCAACCACTGTTTCAATTCCTGTTTGTTGTTCCAAGGCATAAAGCATGGAGTCTATACTGTCACAAGCAGCCTGTGAAAGTATTCCTGCCGGGTTGCAAACATATTGCATTTTGTTTTGCAGGTGAACTTTCGGAAGGTTGTCTACCGTATATACTTTCTCTTGAGCTTGTAGTGGGAACAGAAGAAAAGTTGCTAGTATAAAAGTTAATATTGATTTCATAACGCTTGTTTTATCTTTGCAAATATAGAAACTTTTTCTGTTATGAATCTAAAACTCCTTGTTATAATAGGTTTAATGGATGTATCGTCCGACGAATGCACGGACTCGGTCGGTGTACTCCTGTTTATTCTCTTGGTATGAAACGGCATGAGCGGCTCCCGGCACAATCCATAGTTCCTTGGGCTCCGGTTTGGCTTCGTAAAGCGGGTATACCATCCAGGTAGGCACATACGTGTCTTTGTCCCCGTGGATAAATAACATTGGAAGTTGTGATTTGGCTACCTGTTTCAGTGAAGAAGCTTCTTTGAAATTCCATCCATATTTCTTTTCGCAAAGCCAGCTTGTGGTGTACATGAGTGGAAAAGGAGGAAGATGGAAACTTGTTTTCAACTCGTGTGAGAATTCATCCCATACACTGGTGTAACCGCAATCTTCTACAAAGCATTTGACAAATGGCTTTTGTTCCTCACCAGATACCATCATGGTGGTGGCACCTCCCATTGAAATTCCGTGTACAACCATTTGCGTGCTGTCTCCAAAGATTTCATTGGCGATGTTCATCCATTGCAATACATCTAGACGGTCTTTCCAGCCCATTTGAATGGCAGGGCCTTCACTTTCTCCCTGATGTTGCAGGTCAGGAAGTAATATATTATATCCTAAATCACGATTATACAGATAACCGATCATAAACATGCGGATAGCATTATCCGTATACCCGTGTACAATGACTGCGGTCTTGCTGGTAGGTTGGGGAGCAGCCACATAATACGCATGTAGTTGTATGCCGTGTGGGTTTATGATAAAAGTGTCTTTCAGTGCATCCACTTGTCTCAGGCTATCCACCCATGGACGCAAAAAAGGGTAGTTTTTATACATGAAAGGATAAGAGTCAGCATCTTTAGACAAAATTTTGGCATTCGGAGTCAATGAGAAGTTTAACATATAAAAACTTCCTCCGATAGTGCAGCCGGTCAATGCCAGCATGATAATAATGATGCTATATACTACTTTTCTCCTCATAAAAACTTCTTTTAACCCTTATTTATGCCATATCTCCCAGGCGGCAAATGCCTGAAGCAGGAGCATTTCCAGACCGTTTTTTACAACAGCCCCTTGCGCTTCTCCTTTTTTCATGAACAGCGTAACGTTCGGATTATATAACAAATCGTAGAGCAAATGGTTTGGTGTCAGAAGTTCATAAGGGATATTAGGGCAGAAATCTACCTTAGGAAACATTCCTACGGGAGTGCTATTGACAATGACTGTGTATTCTGCCATAATTTCGGGAGTCAGTTCTTCATAAGTCAGCATATCGTCGGCTTTGTGGGTGCGCGATACGAAGATGCTTTCGATACCTAGATTCTTCAGACCGTGGTAGACAGCTTTGGAAGCTCCGCCGGTACCCAAAATCAACGCTTTCTTGTGATGAGGCTGCAACAAGGGCTGGATGGATTGAGTGAATCCAATGATATCGGAGTTGTAACCCACCAACTTGACTTTTCCTTTTGGCTGGCGAATGATTTTAATCACATTGACTGCGCCTATCTTTGCGGTGTCACGATCGAGTTCATCCAGAAAAGGAATCACTTGTTCTTTGTAAGGGATGGTGACATTGAGCCCGCACAGGTTGGGATTCTCTTCGATCACTTCCATGAAGTTATTGATACTGGGAATCTCAAAATTCACATACTCTGCATTGATTCCTTCGGATTTGAACTTCTCATTAAAGTATCCGATAGAAAATGAATGTCGCAGAGGATAGCCGATTAAACCATATTTTTCCATAATATAATAAGGGTTAAATTAATCATTCACAATGAATTGCTATTTTGTTGCGGTATAAAGCGTGCAGATGCCAAAGGTCAGCCGTTTGAAGTTGACTTCGCTAAATCCGGCTCGGGCGATGACTCCTTTCATCACTTCCCCTTGAGGAAATACTTTGATGGTATCCGGCAGATAGCGGTAGGCACTGTTATCTTTGGAGAGCAGTTTGCCCAATAATGGAATGACGACTTTTGAGTAGATGGAAAACAATTGTTTCATCGGGAAACGATCCGGAGTGGTAAGTTCCAGAATCACAAGATGACCGCCCGGTTTCAATACACGGCACATTTCGGAGAGTCCTTTGTCGAGGTCTTCGAAATTGCGGATACCGAAAGCTACGGTGATGGCGTCAAAATCATTGTCGGCAAAAGAGAGTGAAGTACAGTCCTCCCGGGCAAAAGAGATTTTGTCCGACAGTCCTTCCTTTTTTACTTTTTCACGTCCCACATTCATCATGCCTTCCGAGATGTCCGTCCCGATCAGTTCGGCAGGTTGCAGTTTACGACAGGCGAGGATAGCAAAATCTCCTGTGCCGGTAGCTACATCCATCATACGCTGCGGTTGGAAAGGGCGTAACCAGGCAATCGCTTTTTTGCGCCAGCTGCGGTCGATACCTAGAGATAAGGTATGGTTCAGCTTATCGTATGCATGCGCGATGTTGTCGAACATTCGTTCCACTTGCTCGGTCTTTTTTCCTTCTTCGTCGTAAGGCTTGATATGTTGTTGTGGGTAGTCCATTCTTTTTAATTGATAGTTGATAAATGATAGTTGGAAGATGATAGTTGATAAATGATAGTTGGCGGATAATAATTAAGGTTGAAGTTATATGCGATGAATTGCATACGAACTGTCATTCATTATCTGTCAACTATCATTTATTATCTGTCATTTGTTGACTATCAACGATTCAAGAACGTTTCAACGTTTTTGAATATACGTTCAGCGATGTTGGTGGTATCTTCTTTCACAAACTTCTCACCGGTGATGTTTTCGAACAATTCGATGTAACGGTCACTGATGCTTTGTACGATAGCCGGAGTCATTTCAGGCACTTTCTGACCGTCTTTGCCCTGAAAACCGTTTTCCATCAACCATTCGCGAACGAACTCTTTAGAAAGTTGTTTCTGGGGTTCGCCTTTTTCGAAACGTTCCTGGTAACCTTCAGCATAGAAATAACGGCTTGAATCTGGAGTGTGGATTTCGTCCATCAGGTAGATAGTACCGTTGTGCTTGCCGAATTCGTATTTTGTATCTACGAGAATCAGTCCGCGTTCTGCTGCGATTTCAGTACCGCGTTTGAAAAGGGCTAATGTATATTTTTCGAGGATTTCATACTCTTCCGGAGTAGCCAATCCCTGTTTCAGGATTTCTTCTTTAGAGATGTCTTCGTCGTGCAATCCCATTTCTGCTTTCGTAGTCGGAGTGACGATCGGTTCGGGGAATTTTTGGTTTTCGCGCATTCCGTCCGGCAATTTTACGCCGCAAATCTCGCGTACACCGCTTTTGTAAGCCCGCCATGCGCTACCGCACAGGTAACCACGTACAATCATTTCCACCGGAAAACCTTCACACAACACACCCACTGTTACCATTGGGTCCGGAGTAGCCAGTTTCCAGTTCGGACAGATGTCAGTAGTGGCATCGAGGAATTTAGCTGCAATCTGGTTCAGCATTTGTCCTTTGTAAGGAATACCTTCAGGTAGTACTACGTCAAAGGCCGAAATACGGTCGGTTGCTACCATGACGAGTTTTTCGCCGTTGATGTTGTACACATCGCGCACTTTTCCGTGGTACACACTTTTCTGTCCCGGAAAGTTGAAATCTGTTTTTGTTAATGCTTTCATAATGATATATATATTAAAATTTCGCTTCTTTATCGAACTTTTCGTAAGCATCCACGATACGTTCCACCAGTTTATGGCGTACAATATCTTTCTTATTCAGTTCAACAAAACTGATCCCTTTCACTCCCTTCAAGATGCGGAGGGCTTGCACCAATCCTGACGTTTGTGAAGCGGGAAGGTCAATCTGTGTCATGTCTCCCGTCACAATCATCTTGGTGTTCATACCCATACGGGTGAGGAACATTTTGATTTGTTGTGCGGTAGTATTCTGGGCTTCGTCCAATATGACGACTGCATCATTCAGCGTACGTCCGCGCATAAAGGCTAACGGGGCAATCTGGATAATGTTCAATTCCATGTATTCCTTTAACTTGGCGGCAGGTATCATATCCTGCAAGGCGTCATATAAAGGTTGCAGGTATGGATCGATCTTATCTTTCATGTCGCCGGGCAGGAAACCGAGCTTTTCTCCGGCTTCTACGGCGGGGCGGCTAAGAATGATTTTTTTGATTTCTTTGTTTTTCAATGCACGCACGGCAAGGGCAATAGCGGTGTATGTTTTTCCCGAACCTGCCGGACCGATGGCGAATACCATATCATTCTTGGCGAATCCTTCTACCAGTTTCAACTGGTTTTCGCTTCGGGGGATGATAGGCTTGCCCGTGACGCTGAACACAATCACGTTTCCTGTCTGTTCCGCTTGCGGAGCATTTCCTTTTATAATGTCAATGATGACTTCTTCTTTCAGTGAATTATATTCGGCGCAGTACTTTTCAAGTTTGGTGATATTTTCCTCGAAGGCACACATTTCCTCCTCGTCGCCCAGCACTTTGATGACATTGCCTCGGGCAACTATGCGTAGCTTTGGATATAAAGCTTTAATTAACTGTATGTTGGCGTTGTTTACACCGTAAAAAATAACCGGATCAATGTCCTCAAGAACAATCAGCTTCTCTATCATTAAGTTGTATTAAAGAAAAATTTCTGCAAATTTAATCAAACGTTTTGGATTCTCTGATTGTTTGGAGGTGAATTTTATTGCATTTTATACTCATCTCCCGATTATCGGGCGGTGATATGGAAACATCCTTGCTTCAATTCATATTTGATGTAGCATTTTTCAGCTTGTCGCAGGTCTCTTAAAACCTCGGACAAGACAAGTTTCAGTGTATCGGCACTTACATCCTGTAACGGTCTTCCATCCTTGTCTTCTACCTTTTTGAAACGTTTCCAACTGACATCAAAGGTGGCTCCAAAGCAGTGTGCCGAGTTGGCGGAAGCATTTCCGTTGCGACGGCGGAGGCGTTTCACATCGTTTTCGGTACGCAGTACGGAAGTAATAATTACCTGGTTGGGGTTTAGACCTTTGGCTGCCAATGAATCGAGGAAATTGGAACCGATTGTATCGAGCAGTGCACTGGCACGCGGTACGAGATAGGGGATAGAGTGTGTCAGTGAATCTACTACATAAAACTCATTGTCGGTAATATGAGTTAGCTTTTCTTTCATATCTTCTGCTGCTTCCCGGTCTGCCAATGGACGGATACCTATCTTTTTGGCTACTTCCAGATGTGCGTCATTCAAATCAGGGAAAGAACGTTTATAGCTGACGACGCCACGAATATTGCGTGGCTCATTCAGTTTCAGCGACATGTCTTTCTTTTTGCAGCCCGAAGTAAGCGTTGTAAGCCCAATAACTAGTAAAAATAGCGGTAATATGCGAAGCTTATAAATAGTCATTTTATATTTTTTGCTCGCAAATATACGCTATTTTTTCATACGTTCCATGCTTTGCATTATTTTCAATTCCATACTTTTGAGGTTATTCCAAAATATTCTCTGGTATTTCAGGATAGGTATTTAATATACCTATTATGGTATAATCTGTATTGTCAATTGTTGTTTTTAGTGTGGGTACTATTGTATGTTCGCTTCTGGTAAGAGCTTTTTCTACAAGTTCTTTCCAATCTACACCTAGAAATCTTGATATAAGATTTAGGACAGCATTTGCACTCGTAACCCCATCGTATAGCTCAAATCTTAATTTGTGAGGGGTGGGGGGAACTGATGCATCCGTGAAATTTTCTTGTTCGTCAGATGTATAATTTAATGTTAAATAAGGTATGGCGTATGTAGGAGACGAGTTGCCGGAACCGCTTTCTAACTTGGTGAAAAAGTCGTATGTTCCTTTTGCTATTGGAGTGTGAGATAGTTCGTCTCTAAACTCAATATAACGGAAAAAATAGCATTCTTTAGCTTCATTGTTAATCAGATAAACTACAGTGCCATTGGAAAGTGCCGGATGATTACTTTTTTCTATAGCGTACGCCAAATAGCTGTCTGTTATTTTAATTCTTAAATCAACTGTTTCGTTGGTGATATTATCTTTTACTTTCACCTTTGTTTCTCCTTTCTTTTTTGGGGTGACCCTTAAGCTTCCCATTCCTATCGAACTGGACAAATCTACATCTATATTTAAAATGTCAGTTTTTTCTACAGTTACGGTGTAGTCCCTGTTTCCACCTGTGATGGTGATATTGGCTGTTCCTAACAAAGGTCGTTCGTAATACTCTTTTTCGAAGGATAAAGAATATATCTTTTTTTCATCGTTATTTCCACAGCTAAAAAAGATAATTGTATAGAGAAATGACAGTAGTGCTCCAGGTAAATGTTTTGTCTTCATGATTATTCTGTTTTATAGTTTTGCAGGAGAGATATAGTTTTATAAGTTCCTGTATTGATGTTGGAGGCAAATATAAAGATTTTATCAATGTGTTGAAGTAAATAGTGTATTTATTTCTTGTCCTCCAGCTATTTTCATACATTTGTAGCGGTTTATAAAAATAGGCCACTTTTCCACTAAACATAACACACATGAAAACAGATTTCGATTACAATTCTATGCCCGTTAGCTTCGCTCATTGCTTGAATGGACATTGTTTGCGTGCGGACAAATGTCTGCGACGACAAGTAACTCTCCGAATGCCGAAAGAGCGGGCTGCTGTAATGGTTATTAATCCCGAACATGTCACCTCCGATGGTGAAGACTGTACTTACTTTATTGATGAAAAGCCGGTGTTGTTTGCACGGGGAATGAAACATTTGCTGGATCGGGTGCCGCTTGCTGATGCCACCGTTATCAAGCGACAGATGATAGCCTACTTCGGCAAAACGATCTATTATCGTTGTTGCAATAAAGAACGGTTGATTAAACCAAAGGAACAAAAGTATATACAAGAACTTTTTCGAAAGAGGGGAGTTACAGAAACGCCTCAATATGATGAATATATCGAATACTATGATCTTGGGTAAGTATATCCGTTAGTTCCGGTAATCCCATATATTGTGGGAAAGTATTCTCTTATATTATGGGAATTTATTCCCTCAAAATGAGGGAATAAATTCTCTCCAGCTAGGGAATCTTTTCCCACAATATGTGGGACTACCGGGGGCTGTAATACCCTGATAATAGTTGGCTGCCTTTTTTTTATCTTCGGGTTGGGTTGACATTTATTATGTAGGTATTATATAGCAGTTCCGGTATGAGAAATGCATGATGAAAGTATGAGAAATACCGGTTTTTTATGACATTTCAGGCAAAATACTATGAGAAACACCTTTTTAAAAAGTATTTCTCATAGTGCTATTGCTTTGAATTACAGATAATTATCATGTGAAGTATGAGAACATGAGAAATGATTTCACGAAATCATTTCTAGTGCGTATTAGATTACTGCATCTTTCAGCCATTTTCCGAAAAAACGGTCATAGACAATATACCCATCTGGTGTATTATATATCAGTTCTTTATTCAGTAAGGATTTTAGTGCCACGTTAACGCTGCTGGGCGTTTTTAAATGATGCTTTTTGATGAAGTCATTGGCATTTATGCTTTTTATACAGCCTTCTGTGGCAATAGCTTTCAATAAATCTACTTGATTGTTGGTTAGTAGAGTCAGGTTACTTTGATATATGGTTTCCTGTTCATCTAAAATGTCGTTTATACATCTATCTACCAGTCGGTTATCAATGGGGTTGATTTTCTTTTCATACAATCGGTTGAGTATACTTTGGACGTACCATGTGTGTCCGTTTTCAAGTTGGTACAAATAAGAAAATGTTTCTAGTGTCAACTCTCTTTTTTCCTTAGCAAAGAATGAGTGTGCGAACGAATAATAATTCTCCAGTGGGATTTCCGTTAATACAATGATTTGGGTACTTTGATAAAAAGGACGTTTTGCAGAAGTAAACATTTCTTCCATTACATGCTTTTTACTTCCGGAAAAGATAAAATGTACATTGGGCATGAATTGGATATGAGAGCGGAGCAATGCTTCTACACCTTTTTCCGGATATTCTGTAATTTGTTGGAATTCATCAATGGCAAGATAACACTGTTTCTTTGAGGCTACCATATAATTGAGTATTTCTTTCAATGTTTGTTCAGCGTGGGTAGGAGCAAAGTCTAATGTTACGGTAGGCATACCACTTCTTTCGTCAGCGCTGATAATAGGACGGCAAGATTTGAAGAAAGCAGTCATTTGCCGGAGTATGTTTTGGGACAGAGTATCTAATTCTCCAAGTACATTTTGAGCAAGTAACTGGATGAATGCTTTTAAATCACGTGTGGAGTAAATGTCCATATAAAAATAGGCAGCATTCGGATTATTTTCCCGCTTCATTCGATAGAATACATTTTTGATGAGTCCCGTCTTTCCCATGCGTCGGGGGGATATTAAGGTCAGGTTACGTTCATTTAGTAAAGCTGAAATCATTTTATCAGTTTCTTTCTCCCGATCGCAAAAGTATTCGGGACTGTTGTAACCGTATACAAGGAATGGATTGTATGGCTTCATGACTTATTACATATTTTACGTTACATATTTTATGTAACACAAAGAACGTAATAAATCTGGAATATTCAAAGATTTATTTGAATTATATAAAAAACAAACGCTGATGAGAACAAGCGATCATTCTTTTCTCATCAGCGTATATTATGTCGGATTACAACTATTTCTTATCTTTTTTCTCCATCAGCTTTGGTTGCAGGCTTTTCCTCCGTTTTGCTTTCCGGATTGATAATACCTTTCACTGTTTCACCGATAGGAAGTTTGTCTAATACGCCAAGGCTCGGAGCTACTGTCTTTACTAATGTATTCAGGAAATTACTAGTTCCACCATTTCCTCCGTCGAATACGGTGATATTTCCTAAGTTCATGTGTTCGAATGCCTTCACCTGTTCGCCGGCGATTTCCTTCCACTGGTCTACCATCTTATATTGGATAGCGATAGCCGGATTCGATTCGGCCGCTCTTACCATTGCTTCGAAACCTTCCGCTTCCGCAAGTAATGACCGTTTCTTACCTTCCGCTTCTGCTTCCAGTTTCATTTGGATAGCTTTTGCTTCCGCTTCGGCTTGTGCTAAAGTAGCCTTTGCGCGTGCTTCCGCTTCGCGGGTAATCTTTTCAGCGATGGCATTTGCCTGAAGGATAGCTTCCTGTCTGGCGATTTCTGCAGGAACAATCTTTTCAGCCTTCAATGAAGATTCCACTTTTCGTGCCTTAGCTTCTTCCACTTCTTTTTGCGCAATTTCGCGTGCAGTCTGTACGGCAGCTTCCGATTTCGCGGCAGCTTCACCGGCTTGCTTGTCGGCGTTAGCCTGTGTTACGGCTAGTTCGGAATTTGATAGAGCCACCTCTTTCTGTGCGTCATTTCGTCCGATGGCAGCTTTCTTGGCAGCTTCCGCCTGTTTGATTTCCATATCCGAGTTTAGTTCGGCAACACGGCTTTCCTTTTCAGTATTTGCCTGCTCGATACGGATGTTCTTTTCAGCTTCAGCCTTTGCTACTTGCGATTCTTTTTCCGCGTTGGCGATGGCTACTTGCGAGATTCTGTCCTTATCCGCATTTGCAACAGAGATTTCCTGTTGTTTCTTCGTTTCTGCGATAGCGATATCTTGGTCTTTGCGGGTTTCCGCAACTTTAGTTTCGCGTTCTTTAATCTGATTGGCAATTTTGATAGCACCCAGCTTTTCCTGTTCTTCGATGTTAGCCTGTGCTTCGTTCAGTGCTTTACTTTCAGCTTCCTTACCTAAGTTGACAATGTAGTTGGCAGCGTCGCGAATATCACTGATGTTGATGTTCATCAGATACAAACCGAATTTGCGAAGTTCGGTATCGATGTTATCTTTCACTTTTGCCAGGAACTTATCACGGTCTGAATTTAATTCTTCGATAGTCATATCGGCGATCACCATACGCATCTGACCGTATACAACATCAGTAATTAAGTTCTGCTTGTCATCCATCGTTAATCCCAGCATACGTTCAGCAGCGTTTTGCATCACTTCGGGATCGGTGCTGATAGCTACAGTGATTGTAGTCGGCACATCTACACGAATGTTTTGAGCGGATAATGCGCCGGTCAGTTTACATTCGATCTGCATTGGTTTCATGGACAGGAATTCATATCCCTGAATAATCGGCCATACAAAAGCCGCACCACCATGATATAGCTTTGCCGATTTTTTCTCTCCTCCCGTTTTACCATATACAACGAGGACTTCATCACTCTTACATTTACGGTAACGCGAAAGGATACCAATAAAAGTGAGTAGGATGACTGCCACTAGTATAGCAGCCATGATTAACATTTCTTGTGTCATAAAATTGTGTATTTGAATAATTATTGAATGAATAGTGTTCCGTCTTTGTAACTGGTGATAATCGTTCTGTCGCCAGTCTGATATGCTTTTCCGGATTCGGAGATGACGTCTACTTCGCGCATGGCTCCGTCCCGGGTGGTCTGTACTGTATATTTGCTGTCGCTTTGTTTGAAATAGATCACACATTCCCGTCCCACAAGCTGATCGGTCTGCTCGGTGTGGTTCACTTGTTGCAGTTGATAAGCTTTTTTATAAAGGAACCAGACGGCGAAAACAAAGAAAAGTCCTACCAGAATACCGATGACGTAACTTTGGATTTCCGTGTTTCCCGCCAGATACATGTACCAGCCGAATCCAATTCCGAAATGGGTAAGTCCTTTAAAAGAAACTACGCTACTAATATCAGCATCCACGTCTACATCTGCATCTATGTCTCCGAAAAAGATGGATAATACGAATTGAATAAGAAAGATTCCTGTCGTGACGAGGGCGATGATGAGGAAAATAGTATGGCTCATAGTTATTTTGTATTAATGTAAAGTCTCTAGTTATAATACCTCAAATATACAGGTTTATATGAGATAAACAAAGATAATTCGTAAAAAATAGCTATTTCCTATTCTTGCTTTGCTTTTCGGTATTACAAAAAAACCCCACCCACTCAGCACTACTTTCGCAAGCTGTCTCTGAGTGGGGTGAGGAACACAAACAAAACAAACAATATCTGTGTAAATTTTTCTACTTATCGGTTTCTGTCGCTTGTACTTTTTGCCGCTTTTATGTTGTAGGACAGTCGAGTACAAGCAGAGAGTCTTCACACAACGTTATGGAGCATTTTTCCAAAACGTTGATGTCGATCTCTATTTTTATCCTACCGCAGACATCTTGCACTTTGTGTTTAAAGTCTACAAAACCTTTCACGAACTTCTCTATCCGGTTGGCTGAATGTTCGTATGCATACCAGCGTCCGTTCTCTTCAAACAGATACGCTTGGCGTTTATCTGTTGATTCTAGTTGTAGGATGTCTTTGGGTGTCATAATATGGCGTATTTAAAGGTTATTTTAAGTTGATATTAAAGGTATAATTATTGTTACGGTAAAGAGAATAATCATCACTTGTGCCCGGAGCATTAGCACCTAGTTTGATGGTGTAGGTACATGGGACGGTCTTTTCTGAACCTTCTACTTTGACTGTACGTGTTTCCTTTTTATAGTAGACGTAGTTATAAGTATACCCCCAAAACCAATCACCATCTCTGGTGGTACGATAATAAGTTTTTGTATCATAATCAATAAAACCGCCCTTCTGATTATTGTAGTCTGGATTTTCTTCATACCCACACTGTTGAGCGCCAGCATCACCTTCATTGCATTTTACAATAACATCAATTTCTTTTGTTTCAGCAGTAACTTTATCAGCTTTTACGATGAGTACTGTTTCTTTTCCAATCTCCGGTGTGATATTTTCTCCTGTAAAGTAGTAACAAGTGATTGGTGCTGAACTAGTCACTGTCTCATTTTTAAAAGTCTTATCTTCGGGAAAATCCACATAAACATTTTCTTCACTATCTATCTTCATCGGTGAATAATGACTTTTGATGACTGCGTTTTTTAATTGCAATTGAATATTATGCAATGTGCTTTTACTATCCGCTGCCTTGATTACAATATCCAAACGGGCTGCCATACGTCCTAATGTGATATTAACCGGATGCGAAGTATTTAATGTACCTTGATAGAAACCATACATAAACATTTTGGACGGTAACCCCAATGTAGCATCTGTTGCATTTTGGTTGATAGGCAAGGTCAAAAGTTCTTTCTGTAATAGTTGCAGTGTTTTTGGCCATGAACCCTTGTCGTTACTTGGAGCATAGGCAGTTGAAGGATTATTGCCACTGCCTGTTCCTTCAAGATTGGCAATTAAACAAAGTGTTCCTTGATTACTATCAGCAAGTGTTAATGTAGCAGTATAATTAGTCGCTAATTCTCCTTTATCATTCAGATGAATATATTTTGTATCACTTTCTACCAATCCCCCTTCTTCATTATAGTGCAATAACCATAGATTGTACATCGGGTTTTCTATTTGTAAATCTATCGGGGTGGCAGAGCGGGTTTCTTCTACTGTAAAGTCCGTAGTCTGTAGATTGAGTTGTACAGCGATTTGTCCTTCTCCAAGTTCAATAGCCGGAGTATGGTCAGATAGATTCCATTCCTCTTCGGACGAGCAGGCTGCTAAAAGCAAGCAAGCTATTAAAGTATATATAGAGTTTCGTTTCATGATTTTCTTCTCCTACTATTTAATTAATATCGGGATCTATATCAGCTGTCCAGGAAGATTCTTGCCAGTTGGCTACTGTAATACCGTCTTTTATATCAAGTGTAACGGTGTAATTGTATGAATATCCCGGTAGGAATTGCTTGCCTACGATAGAATATGTAAATTGTGTGGGGACGTCATTTACTAATACATTCATGATAACTACTACTGGGGTAGAGCGGCAATCTGTTGGTAAGATACCTGTTTCTCCTTGTAGTATTCCTTCGGATGTGGTAATAAAATTCTTAGCTGGTACATAGATTCTATTGTATTTATCTCCTAAATTAGATGGCATATTGCTTCCTACGGTATAATTGTCTCCAGAAGTAGGATCTATTTGTATGCCGTCTATTTCAACACCTGCTTGCATGATAGATAAATTGGCTATTTTATCAGTACCTTTGATTAAGAACTTCATGCGGGAAGTTACTTGCATCAGCGGATTGAGAAGAATAACTCCTTCATTGCCTGATATATCACAAGTGGTAGATTCAGTTTGTGTCCAACTATTATTGGTAGCTATTACATATTCTCCATTCTTAATAATACATTTACCGTCCTTATAAGATGCCTTCGCCGGCGAAATAGCACTAAATGTATATCTACCCGGGGTTAAGAACAATGGAGTCTTACTTACATCTTCTTCCTTGTAATCCCCATTTTCATCAAATTGAGAACAAGGGTAAAGTGATTGAACACCACCGTCTCCGGTCTTTACAACATAACCCTGTGTTTGTGTAGTTTTACTGCTTTTTGCGAAAAGCCACAACGTACTGCCTTCTGAAAGGTTCAGAATTTTAACTCTATCCAGTGCTGAATTATTGATAGCGCGAGTGTTACTGTCAGGTGCATCTTTTCCGGACATAATGGCATACTGGCCTCCTAATTGTACCGTTACCGGCACTTTGCCTTCATTGGGTAAGCATTCTCCTTCTTCTTCGGACAGACAGGCTGTTAGTAACCCAACCGGTATGAGAAGGAGCATTAGTTGTTGTATATAATTCCTTGCTTTCATATCTCTTCTATTTGTTTTGTTCTTAATTCACATTCTTATCACGTACACAGCGTACAGAACAACCATAACCACGTCTTTCGTCATTCCACATATATAGATATCTTTGGTTTATATCACCACTGAACTTTATGCGGAAACTCCATGATTTATTCTTATTTGTATCTGCTGTGGATGTATGATAAATCGCTTCACTTCCGGCATATATCAGGGCTGCTCCTCCATCTACATGTATATATCCGCTTATCGGTAACATGAGTGTTTCTACGGGATTATCCCAATCGGTATAGTCTGTGTTGTAATTATCCTTTGTCAGTTCACTATCTTCCTTAGCGGGATAACGTGAAATAACAAGCACCGAACGATATCCCTGTGCATTGCTTCCTGTGTCACATTTATCATTGTCATTTGCTGTATCTCCTACACGTTGTATCTGCCAACGTACCCGATAAGCATTGGGCGTTCCTTGACGTTTGATAGCGTAGATTGTACCCCACGATTGCTCACTGACAGGGACTCCTACATATACTGCTTTCTCATTGTAAACATCATTCTTTTCTGTTATGCTATAAGTTCCGCTATGATTTAAGAATGTTATATCTCCCGCATTTTGACTGCTGGGAACAATTGATAAAAATTCATCTTTAGTAGGTAGCCTCCAACCTTTGGGGCAAGGCTGATTTACTGAATTATCCCAATATGTGGCACTTACGGAATGATCGGATGCCCAATCTCTACCATAATCTTCATCTTCTGATGAACTGAAGCTAAATGATTTTTTGGCATCCTTCTCTCCCGGATCCTGTGCACAGTCATCATAGCCCTGATCTTTACCAGTGCGTTGTACAACACTATAATTATTGGGAACGTATGGGAAAGGTTTAGCATTGTTTTCTTTCTTCGAACCATTACACGCGGGAACTGCTTTGGCAGGATCCTTTACATTAGGATCTAAACAACTGCCGTTCAAATAATAAGGAATACTACGTCCGAACTGGTAGTAAAATCCACGGGATGCTTCCCAGCTCTGAATACTTTTTGTTGCATCAGCACTTGTAGCTCCTAAGTTTCTATCCATCCATGTCACGCCGCCAAATGTAACCGAACTACCTATTTGTGTATCTTCGTAATCTGAATTATCGTCTATCCAATCGTATACACGTGGAATTACGGTCACTACCATGGTTGTTTGAGTCATAGTCAGTACGATGTCATACTCATAATTCGGTTTAAATTTGAATGCCTTGTATTTGGGATTTTTATTATCAGTTGTATTTTCCACATCTACTTCTTTTATACGATAGGTAGTGGTCTTTTCTTTACCATCCACTGTAGTTGTCACCTTGAGTCCTAAGGCGTGAGAATCGGTTTCGGTTCCTCTGGTAGGGAATGCCATTGCCGAAAAAATTTCTTTCTTAGCTGTTTCTTCGTTAATCACAGCTGTCCCTGTGTATACAGAATGTGTATGTGTTGAATTGTCAACTCTTGTGTCTGTCTCGCTACTGAATTCTCCGGTTTCAAGACTTAAGTCTCCTGATAAATAATCAATTAATTTGACTTCTTTCAATACAACAGTAGAACTGGCTAATTCATCATTCTTCTGTGCATATACATGAAGCTTGGATAAAGTGTGTTCGAAGTTCAACTGTAATTTTCCTGAATTTTTATAAGTTTGATTCTTTAGATTACCCGACCACATCACATCTGTTAATGCTCCGTTATCATAAGAAACATAACAGGTGGGTGCACCATTACTATTATATTTAATATTTGGTACAAGTGTTTTATCACTTAGAGTAACTGCGTAAAAATCTAAACTATGATTATTGAATTTATTGTTTCCATCAAATGAGATAGTATGGTCGGCTGTTTCAGTGCCTTCTATCGCATTTTCTTTTGGATTTTTCTGAAGGTAATTTGTGCTCCAATTACTAGCTTCGATAGCGAATAGCTGGTATTTGGTACCTGTTTCAAATTGTTCCTGGTAATCAACAGATGCGTTCGCTCTTGTATATATGCTTGGAACGCCGGAAAATCTAAAAACTCCATTCCCTTCCGCAACATTATCATCGTAAGCGGTGTCTTCCGCACATGCTGTGAATGCTAATATAGATGCAATCGCCAGCAAACCGTTTATTATGTTATTATATCTCATCATGGCTTAATTGTTGTTTTGGATGTTCTTATTAGTTGTTAGTCGGATTAATGGGTACTGTGATTAATCCTCCTGTTTTCCAAGGTGCTTTTACACCGGTTAGCGTAAATGAATCTTGAGTGAAGTTAATGACTACTTCATAAGCTTCTCCCGCTTTTGCTGTTGATACCGGAATCTGATTATTAGCTTCCAGTAGTTGTATGTTCATTTCTCCATAATCAGCCTTAATGTCATCGGTTGAACCTACCGGAGTCAGGGTTGCTTCCAGACTGAAAGAAAGCTTTCCATTGTTATGGGCTGGCATATTTAGATAACATGTACCTACGATGTATTCAGTGTCGATGTCAGTCAGATATTGATCAGGAACGTGTAACGTTAGGTTCTCCATATTTCCTTGTGTTCCGGCTGCCATATAAATGCCTTGATTGTTATATTCCCATTTATTAATGAGATATGATGTGCCGAGTGTCACTTTTACATCGTGTACATGTTTGCTGCTTTGCATCTTTTTATCACGTTTGGCGATGAAAGTGATTTTAGTTAATAGGTGCTGGAATTGAAGTGGCGATTGATTTGAAAAAGGACTACTTTTACTTCCTGTTTCAGTTTGTGAGGCTAACACGTCAACTGTTCCTGCCGAAGCTGTTGATGCCAAAGTCAGTTGCTTATAGTCATCGGATGCTGTTAAGAGATTACTTGGAGCGTAGCCTACTGCATATACAGCGTTACCGTTTGGATAAGGAATTGCTGTGTCGTAGGCATTTTCTTTGTAATTGTCAATTCCCGAGAGGTTGTCCGTTGCAGCATAAAAGTGGTAGTCTGCTCCTGTGAAGAACGCAACTTTGAAAGTGCCATTGTCATTGAGGCTAACTGTATTTTCACTGGAACGGGTGAAACTTATTTCTATATTTTCATTGCTAACGGGCAAGGAGTCGTCTTCTAGTATACTATCGCAACTGCTAACGCTGACTGCTGCCATCAGGAGCACTCCATTGATGATGTTATGTTGTCTTATTAGTTTCATAGCTGTACTCCTTTATTGATTATTTCCTGTTTCAACATCAATCGTAGTCCGTCCCTTAAGAACCCATGGTACCATGGTGGTATTGACTTCAATTGTCTTATCCGATTGCAAGGTGGTGAACGCACGAACATTGATAATGTAATAGTTGTTACGTACTATTCCTGCCTCTTTACTAAAACTTGTAGGAGAGTTGACAAATGTCTCGTAATACTGCCAACCATCTTCATAAGTGGTGAAATCATTGGGTGTGACAGTCAGGTTGTATTCACTCTTCAGGTAATTGATCCCCTTCTCTATGCTGCTGTAACACATTTCTTTAGCAAGTGCCGTTCCTTTTTTACAAGTATAGAATGTTCCATTGCCGGATAATTTCTTTTTCGCATCCTGTTCAGATAAACCGGTGATTCCGTCAATGTTCTTCGGTGTAAACTTAGCAGCTACTCTCAAATAAGTGGCAACTTTTTGAGGATCACTAAAGTCATTTGAGTATTCACCGTCTATATCTATTGTGTTTTCGAGACAATAGAGTCCTTCTGTATATGGATTATCACTTCCTTCTATTCGTTGGGCATCATGCTGTATTGCAATTTCTCCCTCTGTCACTTTCGTTGCTGCTGCAAAGAAGTTGGCGTCATAATTAGCCTGGAGTGTTGTACTCATCAGGAAGTTCGGGTCTTCATTATTTGCTTTTTGAAATGGGAAGAACTTTTTATTGGTTGTTTCCAGAATATAATGTACGTCACTCAATCTTATGTATCCGTTATCTTTGATCAAGTTGACATATCCTGTATTTTCTTTTGTAGTGCAAGTCAACAAAACCTTAGATGTGACACGTGTCAAAGTAGCTTTGATTCTTGTCATCTTATGTTCTTCTATGTTGATGATTTCACTGTTGCTGTCTTCAGTAACTGCCTGCCCGGTCATTACAAAGTTATAATTTGTAGTGACCTCTTTTATATCTTTTATTACTTGCTCCGGATTATGATCTGCAGCCGTCTTGACAGCCTTTATTTGTTCATCTGTCATGTTAGCTGCAACAAATATTTTTTTATCACCGATAGACGTATTTACAATAAAATATAAGAACTCATTTTCCAAGTCTTCTCCGGTTACAGTTTTATCTTGAATATTTGTACCATCGGTATTCATGATAAACAATGTAAGTTTGCGGCATTTACTTTCTTCTGCTGTACCGGATAATGTCTCTTCATTAATAGCCCGTGTGCCGATTTGCGGCAGGTTGATGGATAACATTAATTGGGCTTCAATTTGCGGTTGTAGATCCTTTTCTTCGATGAACTCATCTTGTGAGCATCCAGAAAAACCGGCAATTGCTATCAAGGCAACCAGAAGATTATATGTTAATTTGGAGTGTCTCATTATCTTGTTTATTTAGAGTTCGAAATCGTTAAGCTGAATAACCCATCCGTTGATTTGTATGACGGATTTAATTAGTGTCAAATTTTCGTCGACGAAGAATATCATGCTGTAACGGTCTTCTCGATCCAGATATTCTTGTAGATCCATATCTTTATAGTGCTCTTGTTTAAGCATATTCAGGTATTTAATCATATCCAGATTTTTAATCACTTGTTCTCCCGTTTCTGTATTGGTGATGTTCAGTTCCGGTTTTTTGTCTTCCATGAGTCGTCCAACGCTCAATTCTGCAATAGCTGCCGGATATTCGCTGTCTGTATCTTGGGTGAAAGCACGTGATGTAATGAATTCTTGTTCTGTGGCAAATGGTTTGTACGTCAACATATTATCCGGAAGCAATGAGTTGTCATAGTTCATGTATCCGTTTTCATCATATATGGTATACTTGAGATTCTCTTTTTTTAATACTCTGGTGACTGGCTGGTCAGGATGTTGGTTTACCTGTGCCACCACAATGCGGATGTTGTTTGTATTCTTCACTAGAGAAACTTCTGTGATGCGCTCTCTTCCGCTTCGAGTAAATGCACTTTTCTTAACTTCTCCGTGCCATAATGAAGAGAGCTCTTTTTCTACAATATATTTATCTTTTTCATCTTCCGAACGTGTCGGAATGAATTCTTCTCGTAGAGTCTTAACCTTTAGTTCGGTGATTTGAGATGTTTGTGGGTATAACACAGGCACTGCAAACGATTGGTTGTCCAATCCCGCCCATGCGATTAAATGGTATTCTCCGGGTTCAATATCTAGTTTCATGGCATAGTTTCCATCTGCTAGTATTTCGCCTTGGTCTGTTTTGAAATATACCATATTTCCATCGTCATCAAAAGCATAAAGTGTGACTGCTCTTACTTCTTGAGCGAAAGCGTCTACTTTCTCCATATTATAATCATACTTGAACTTTACCAAATATTCGATGCTGCAATCGCCTTCGTTGTAATCCAGGACAGAGTCGCAGGATGCCATTGCACCAGCCAATACTGTGAGTAACAGTATCTTGTTCGCTTCTTTTTGTATGGTGGTCAGTATTCGTTTCATTTTCTTTGTTTTTTATACTTTTGGAAAGTCTGTTTTGTTTATCTTATCGAATAAGAGAACTGGGTGGAAAGGGAAGTTGTCCCTTCCCATCCAGTTTTATTGTTGTGTGATGCAAATTATAAAATGATGTCTACCAAGTTAATTGTCCATGGAAGAACCTTAACTCTTAGTGTCAGACTTGCGGCATCCGGAGTCGGAGTCGGAGTCGGATCTCCTAATTTAGTGATGCTTGATACATTCAGTTTATATACATTGTTTCTGACAATTGTCTTATTGGCTATAGTATTTGTGTAAATATCTGCTTTGTAGTAGCATTTACCATCTTCGTACATTTTAATAGGAACTCCTGCTGCTCTGAAATCTGCCGCTTTACTATCAGCTGTTAGATGGCTTGCATCAAGCATGTTTCCGAACTTTTCGTGTAATGTAGCAAAATCTTGATATACAACATTTTCTGAAGTTACATAGAAGGTTGCAGGCTCTGCCTCATTATCCCATGTTGCAACTGCTTCGTATACAACACATGTATTATTGTCTACATTTTTGTTTTCCAAACAGTATGTGATGTTTTTAGTTGCAGCTGGGGTTTCTTCTTGAATATTACCAACGATTACTTTGGTTGCATATCCCCAAGTATCATTGGTTGCATCGTATGGTTGGAAGAAATTAGATGCTATTGGAGTTGTATTTGCCAATACATAAGTATCTTTCTGCAAATTAACGAATGAGTACTTCTTTAATGTTATATTCAATATTTTACCATTATACGTTCCCGGAGTAATGTTTGTAAATGCTTCTTTTTTTGACTGCTCCATTAGTTTGGCAGCTGCACGTTCAACGTTTACTTTGACAGTTGCTTCTTGTCCTGCTATAACTTTTGTTGTCGCTACTAAACCTCCTGCATTGCTCATTAAGAATTCACCGTCTTTAGCAACATAGTTAGTAAGACCGTCTAAAGAAGTAGTAGTGTAGTCAGCAGCACTTGCTGTCATGTTTGCATATGGTGTTGTCGGTTCTCCTTGTAGGTTTAAAATAACATAAACACTAGCTGTTCCTTCAGAAACTGGAATACCAGTTTTCAAATATAAACCTTTTTCATTAGGATCAGTGCTGGGTTTGAAATCATCATATACATAAGTATGGACGTCTCCATTAACAATTACTTTGGCAGTTTTAAAAAGTTGTTCTCCTACTAATCCGTCTTCTGTATCTCCCGCTGCGCGAGTTAATGTCGGATAAGAAATACCTAATCGTATTAAAGCGTTTTCTGTACCTTGTACTTGACCGTTATTAACGATTTCGTCATTTTCGTTGCTACAAGCTGTCATGGCAGCTACTGCCAAACCTGCTAATAATAAATTTCTAACTTTCATTTTTGTTATGAGTTTAATGTGTGATGTAATAATCATTTTTTAATTGCATGCTACATATTATTATTTATGTAGTCATGACTGATTTTTTTTCTTTTTTTTGGGGGGAAGAGTCATCTAAAGGATGAGGACCGTTTGTTTTGTAAAAAAACACCATTTTTTAATCGGAAGCCCTTATATAATATAAGGAAAAGAACTAACTTCCAGGAGGAGGATTTTTTTTGTTTGTTTCTTATAGGCAATGTTTCTTTTATTTGTTTATTACTTAATTTCTTGTTTTGTTTGTTTCGAGGAACTTTTGTTCCTTATCGACATTGCAAAGGTATGGGAGAAATACTTAATCGTTGATTGGTGTTTTTTTCAATTTTTAGGGTGAATTTTTCAATCGTTCAAATATCCTTTTTTAGGCGGGTGAATTAGTCGTCTTGTGAATGATTTATTGAGGGTAATGAATGATATACCACCTGTTCTTTTCTTTTTCCGCTGTTGTATATTGTACTCTTTTCTTCAACTTTTTTTTGTGTTGTGGGATAAATTATGCAACTATCTGGGCGGAATGGAATAAATTGCATTTCTTTCATTCTGTTTTGAATGATTTACTACTGATGTTGTGTTGCATGGTAAACTATATGATGTGGAACAGGTAGGTGATATAAAAATATGGATAATATGCCTTTTCTGCTTTAATGTGCTATTTTTAAGATTACGTAAGAATACGACCATTCTAAAAATAATGAACTGGGGAAGAAACTGCATAAATAAATGTATTCATATACGTAAATGCAAACGGTTATTGTATAAACCGATACAGAATATACATCTTTTTTTGTCTATAAAGCATTCGTTGCTTTAAAACCAATGAGATGTTCCTCGGTGTGCATCGGTTCCTTCCTCACCGGGGAAACTAGCACTACTCGGTGAGGAAGATGTAAAGAGGTTATTAAGAGCCTCTTTTTTCTCTGGTTAATCATAAATATCAGAAGTGTAAGAACTGGCAGAATGACATGCTATTCACTTTAAAGTTCTCTACTTTATAACTAAAAAGGGGAAACTATTGCACTTTGATTACTAAAGTCTATCGAACAGTAGGAATATGAATTTTCGCACTTGCCAATGCCGAAGCTTTCCTGCTCTTTTTAATAGGATGATGTGATTCAGCCCTTTCTGGATTGCTTAAATATTCTTTTTTTAAGAAGAGTCTTTTTTTAGTAAGTGACTGGATGGATGGTCTGGATATATAATTAAAACGCACTACTTTCTCAAGTAATGCGTTTTTAATTGGGGATAGATTCTAATTATAAAATCATAGGGATAAACGATGTTTATTTGTGTTTGTGATTTTGTTATTTTACGGGGTAATTTTGTTTCTTCTTTAATTCTTTCAGGTTGGTATCCGCTTGTTCTGTAAGACCGGCTGCTTTGGCTGCATTGAAATATTCTTCAGCTGTTTTCAAATCACCTTCTATCATGGCGATAATTCCTAAATTATTTAGCGTTTCTGCTGCTTTCTGGTCAGCTTTAGCCAGATGTTTTTTGGCAATTGTCATATCGCCACCTTTTTGTATCTCCATTGCTCCGGCATTGAGGTTTGCAATGGGGTCGTCCGGAAACATAGTAGCGGCTACTTGGAAAGAGTGGTTAAATTCTTCGCTTCCCGGTTCGCAACTTTCCGCGATCCGGTAGATCTCCTGCAAGCTCAATAACTGCGGACGCTTGTTGATTATCTCTTTAGACTCTTCAAGGCTAAGACCGCGTACTGTATAATTGACTGTATAATCCGAATGGCGAAGAGCCGGATAACATTCTGCTAATATATATTGGTATGTTTGCGCACCAACCAAATTGGCAATATCACGTTCTTTCTTATCCATGTCTATGCCTTTGTCGTCTATCAGGCGAAGAACTTCCTCTTTCTTCTCCATAGATGAAGCTGCAACAAACTTGCGGAAACCTTCCCAATCTTCCGGGGTGTAATCCGAAGTGATGAGTTGCTTGTCGAAGTTATAATAACTGGTTACATAATCTACAAGTGCCTGGGTACGATTCTTCGCCAAGCGGGTGTTATTAGCGTAGCTACCTTCAGGTGAAGCATAACCGTGAATCCTTATACTGGTGAGAGTGGTGTATTTGTCATTACGTACTGTATCAATCGTTGCGCGTATTTTAGCCAATTCGCTAGTGTTGCGGCGATACTCCGGATAGATAATAATTTTGTTGACCGGGAAATCCAGAAAAGCACTTCCTTCTACCGCACGGTGTTTTACGTTTTCGGCTTTAGGGGTAATATAGGCGATAGCGGGTTTTAATTTCAGTGGTAAAATGTTCAACTGGGTGATTAATTCACCACTGCTCTCTTCTAGGATGTCGCAGCAGCCGCATAAGTCAATGTTCAGCTTCATATTCGCATTGCGCATCCATGCCCTGAACGGCATTTGCACCAGATAGTTTACTTTTTGTGCCTGATGTTGTTTGCGCCGCAAGATGGTATAGGTATTTTCGGGAGTCTGATGGTTGCGTTGGCTGACGATGTCGCGCTTACGCCCGTACACTATAATAGAAGGCAATACCTGCGTCTTTCCGTCTGCCTCAAGAAATGGAGTTAATGTAGCAACTTGATTGGATGCTAACTTTAGATTTTCCTGCAGGACAATATCAAGATTGATAGTCAATACATTATTATCTTCACTACGTGTGATAGATTCTTTTTCTATACGCACTTGATCTCTGTATAGAGTCTGCGCTTTCCCGCCTAATACAGGCAGCAGGCAGAAGAGTATGCATAATATCTTTTTCATATTTGTTTTGTTTTAAAATAAATAGATTAAACTGACTGCGGCTTTTGTTGGACCTACATAATTCTTATGTCCTTCTTTGACTTTTTCACCGCATGTCTTACATTCGAATTGCTCGTACTTGACACGTGCATAGCCTACACCTATGTTTCCTTCAAGGTTCCAGTGCTTGCCCAGAATCCATTGATAACCGTAGGAGACACCCAGACCATAGAAATGCCCTTTGAAACGGTGCTCTTTCAATTCGGGCCAAATGCCCCATGGCATATCGATGGCGGCTGCTTGATAAACACCTCCGTGAAGGTGCATACCTACAAAATGACCATTGAATTTGTCACAAAACCAATACCGGAGTTCCGGTTGGAAAGCAAGCATCTTCATCATCTTCTGATCTTTGTATTTCCAGGGATTATAGTTGGCATACAAGTCCAGGGTTAATTTTTTACTTAAGCCGACTTCGGCTCCGAGATTGATAATTTTAAGCGCGTCCATTACGACATTCGTTTTAACTCCAACTACCTGGCTATATAATAAGGTAGAAGCAAACAGGGTAACGAACAAAAATAAGATTCTTTTCTTTTTCATCGCATGATGGGTTTTGTTTGTTGATGATACAAAAGTAGGCATATTATAGATAGGTGCTGATTGGCAGATTCATCTTTCTTAGCTTCATCTTCAATGGAAATTAATAAGATGGGTGGTGAATAATTCTTATATGGATGGCTAATCATTCATTGCTGATGAATGGTGTTTTCCTTGCTTGTATTGAATGATTTGCGCATGAATGGTGTTTTAATACTTGCATATCTTAATCATAAGCTTGAATAAGCTGTGTTTTATTCGTTAAAGAGTGGTAAATCATTCATTTTTCCCCTTGAAAAGTTTTTCTAGTTGAATAAAATACCTATGTTTGCAATGTACAAACAAACAAGGAAAGATAAATAAGATAACTTAAGTTTAAGATTCCCCTCCTAAGGAACATGAATAAATAAACAATTAAAAGTGTAAAAGGACCGCGAACTGATAAACAACAATTCGCAAGCAAGTTAAAAAAAACAAGTAAAATTTAGGAGGAACTAATATGAGATCAATTAAATTCTTTTTCGTATGTGTATTGGCATTAACTTTTGTAGCATGTTCTAATGCTGAAAGTGATAGTTTTGAAGATAACTCTTCAAATTTTGAATCCATGAAATCTTTGTATGGTATTGAATCTGCTGCTTATGATCAGAAAACTGATGAGGTTCCTGCTGTCACTGCAGAGGAAATGGCAAGTGTGTTAGAAGCACTTCGTCAGAATGGTAATACTGTCCGTAACTGTGAATCAGAAACAACAGAAGGATTTTATGGTGATGCTACTGATAAGAAAGCAGTGAAAATGCTTGCCGAATATCAGGCTCGCACAAGAAGTGGTGCTTTCGTTGAACAATTCGCATTGTGTGTATCATTGAATTTTAATATAGATAAAGGTACGGTATATTATGTAGGTACTACTTACTCTTCTTCAACTGACTTATTCAGTTGGCAGGGATATGGTGCTTCTTTATCAACAACTGCTGATGGTAACAGCATCTTCAATTCTACTACTTATCTTTATTTCCGTGTTAGCGACCAGGGCAATTGTGTGGTAAAGGTGCCAGTTAATTTTAAGGGTAGCTATAACTTCGCTGCTGGGCAAGGTACTTATAGCTTTACTCTGAAAGCTGCTAAATAAATATCATAAGAATTTATTGTATTTAGGTATTAGTACTATATATATATTACTAAGGAGCGTGTGTGTCATACGAATAGCTTCTTTGAGCAAAAAGAGGGACCAAACAGCAAACAATATAGTAATTGGAGATTGATTGCGTAATGAGCAAAACAGACAGAAAAAGTCTTTCTATTTCAAAAGAATAGAGGGACTTTTGTTTTATTGTGAATTATTTCTAAAAAATATTTGTTATACGATTTGGTGATAATTATTTTATATACCTTTATCGACCAATACACATGAACAAAATACTATTAAGATATGAAGGAATTCTTCTTTTTATTACTGTCACTGTTAAGTTTTCTCCCTGTATATTCAATAGACAGCCATTGGGATCTGGAACCAGTAGTAATCAAAAATGGGGTCAGTAACAATACTATTTATAATGTTTGTTATGGAAGTGATGGCTTTATATGGCTCTCTACAGATAAGGGAATTTCACGTTATGATGGATTTAGATTTCGTGATTATCCTCTCATTATGAGCATTGATTCTCTTTCTACTCCTCTACATCAGGCTGTGAAAATTCTTCGCGAAGGTCCCGACGGTTTATATTATGCTTTACTTTATCAAGGTGGAATTGCTTGTTTTGACAAAGGTAATGAAAAGTTTCTACCGGTGCGTTTTGATAAGACTTTGAAGTTGAAAGACGTTCTTGATTTTTATTGGAATGGAGGAAACCTTTATCTGACTACCTCACAAGGCTTATTTGAATCGCGTGCTGTTCGTAAGACAGAAGGAGAAAATGATTTTGTGTTATGTGTTTTAAATCCGGAACCTTTGGTAAGAGGAAAGGTAGCTCATCTTTGTAGTGACGGAAAAACAAATCTGTATTTCTCTATTAATCAAGGGAAAGTGATGCATTATGATTTGGTGACGAAAACAACTTCTTTAATCAAGGAATACAGTGTAGTAAATAGATTGTTTTTAAGACATGGTTATTTATGGATTTGCCGATTATGGGATGATATTATATGTTATGACCTTAAAACGAATGAAGAGCGTGTTATCTCAATGGAGGGGAAAGGTCAGTCTGAATTCTCAAATTCTTATGTTACGGATCTGACTTCAAAGGATAATCGGACTTTTTATCTGACAACTTGGAATGGGTTGTATAAATTACGCTTTGATAATGAAAATTTGTGTAAGAGTCCGTTTGTGTTGACTTTGCTGACGAAGAATCAGAAGGCATTTCATTCAAGTATTGAAAATAAAATGACTAGTTTGTTTTGGGATGATAAACAACAAATACTTTGGGTCGGTACATTTGGCGGCGGAGTCGTGAAATTTGATATTAGTGATAGTATGTATAGTAGGGTACGGCAAGATTTTGGCTCTCGGGTGGATGGCATAGTCGAAGATTCAAAGGGATATGTTTGGTTGACTGTTAGCGATGGGGGGATCATGAAAAGTACTACTCCTATATTTTCGTTGGATACACATTTTGAACCTTGGAAGAAAGCGTTAGACTTTTCCGGACGCTTTCATATATATAAAGGTAAGAACGGGAATATTTGGTTGGGAAGTAATCGGGGAGAGATTGTTATCATCAATCCATTAACAAATGATGTAGAGTCTTTTTATCTGCAAAACAATAAAGGTGAGAGGATACAGACTGTTATTCATAGGCTCTGTCTGGACTCATGGAATCGTTTGTGGGTAGGTACTTCAAATGGATTGATACAAGTTGAACCTAAAACTCACGAATGCAAGAGTATTAAATTACCAGAAGAAATAAAAAATGTATTTGCAATAGCAGAGGATAAAGAAGGTAATGTATGGATTGGAACGGATAAAGGTCTAAAGAGACTTGAAACGGACGGGGTGCAAATTCGGGTGGAAGGAAACTTTGAAAAGGAAAACGGGTTGGAAGAGACTGCTGTACGAACTATTTACGTAAATAACTATAATCAGATTTATGCAGCTTATTTGAATGTCGTTGTCCGTATTGATGGAAGAGAGAAGGATAAGATAGAAGCTATATATACTTTGCAAAACGGATTGACTAATGGACATGTGGGCTGTATGGTTGATGATCGTATTGGTAATACCTGGGCAGGAAATAATGTCGGAGTGATGACAATTAGAAATGGGCAGGAAGCTTTCTATAATTATCTTTCGGTAGGAAATTGCAGTGCGGTATGTCGTTTGAATGATGGACGACTGCTTTGGGCAAATTCCTGGGGATTAATTTTCTTTGATCCTTTTGCAACGAAAACCGATTGTGAAAAAATACGGTTGATGTTGACAGATGTAGAAGTGGGGGGCGAAACAATTCTGGCAGGAGAGAAACGAAATGGGCAGGTGGTTCTTTCGGGGGCACCGGAACAACAGAAGGAACTTGTATTCGATTTTGCTAATAATGATTTTCATTTGTTTTTTTCTGATTTACGTTATGGGATGGCAGAACGTAAGATTGCTTATCGGCTACTTCCGTCAGATAAAGATTGGAGGATGGTGCCCCTTTCGGAAGGGTTATGGTTCAATGGGCTGTCTGCCGGGAAATATACTTTGCAGACAAAACTAGTCTTTCCGGATGGCAAGGAAGGGAATGTGAATGAGATTCTTGTTGTTGTAAAAGATAAATGGTTTCAAACAGTGTGGGCTTATATAGCTTATGTATTGTTACTTGTTGCATCCTTTTATATTTTCTATACTTATTTCAGGAAGAAAGAACATCGCAAGCAGATACATCGTGACCGGGAACTGGTATTAAAGGAGAATCTAAATTTGGAAAAGATAAAACAGGCTCAAAAGAAAGAGATAGAAGTTTTGCGGAATCGTTTGCTTATGCTGTTTGTACAGGAATTGCGTACTCCTCTTTCATTGATTATTGCTCCGTTGAAAGAATTACAGAAAGATAATTCCCAAATATCGAATCTCTCTTTACAGGTGGCATACCGGAATTCGCTTCGCATGCTCGACGCTTGCGATCAGTTACTAGCTATATATGGTCAGGGGAATTTGGAGACGAAATTGGAGGTAGCTCCTTATTCCGTAGAAAAGATGATTGATAGCAATGTTTTTGGGATTCGTGGTTTGCTGAAAGTATATCCGATTGATTTTCGTTGCGAGAAAAGGATTAAGAAAGATTTGGAGTTCTATGTAAATAAAAAGAAAATAGAATTTATTATTCATAATCTGTTGACAAATGCTTTCACTCATACACATTATGCGGGGACAGTTTCTTTTTCTGTTTGTGAGATAATGGAAAATAATTCGCATTATGTTAGTTTGACGGTAGAAGATAATGGAAAGAGGAAGGTGAGAACTGCCGAACAACTAATGAGTGAGAGTGAGGTTTTGGAGAATGATTTGTCTGCTGCACAGCTAGGATTTACTATTATGCAACAGATGATTGAAGCACATCGGGGAACAATTTTATTAGAAAGTACTGAAGGAAAAGGTACGAAGGTCACAGTGAATCTTCCGATAGATAGAGCTGTTTTGGAAAATGAACCGAACATATTGTTTATTGATCCGGAAGAACTGCCAGAACTGGAATCGGAAGTATCAGAACAATCTCAATCAGAGCTGAAAGTAAATGATAATGTAGTAAAACAGGAGCCAACACTTTTTACTGAAGTATTACCTCTTAAAGAATTAGTACAACCTGATACGAATGTTACTAAAAAGACAGTACTGATTGTAGAGGATCATAAAGATATTCGTCTTTATCTGAAAGTCTTATTCGGCAATGAATATAATTTGTTAATGGCGACTAACGGTCAGGAAGGGGTTGATATGGCGATGAAGGAGTTGCCGGATTTGATTATCTGTGATGTCATGATGCCGATCAAGGACGGATTTGAATGTTGCCGTGAAGTGAAGGAATGTCCGGATACTTGTAGTATTCCTTTTATTATGCTAACAGCAAAAGTAGAGGATGACGATATAATTCATGGTTTGGAGTTGGGAGCGGATGATTATGTATTGAAACCTTTTACTCCCGGAATTCTGAAGGCGAAGGTTAGCAATTTGATAAATGGTCGTCAGGCACTGAAACAGATGTATACTAAGTTGTTTAAATTGCCTGGAACAGATATTGTTAATGTGGATGAAACAGAGCAGTCGGGAGAGGAAGTAAAGCCGGAAGATCCGTTTATCACTTCTGTAATAAAAATTGTGGAGGAAAATATTTGTGAGGCTGACTTTAGTGTGAAGAAACTGGCGTCGGAATTGAATATGAGTCAACCTACGCTGTATCGAAAAGTAAAGCAGAGCACTGATTATACCATTATTGAGCTTATTAGAGGAGTACGTATGCGTCGGGCAGGTGTATTGTTGAAAACGAAACAATATGGTGTACAGGAAGTAGCTGAAATGGTGGGGTATAATGATATTCCGACTTTCCGCAAACATTTTGTAGATGCATTTGGCACGACTCCTTCTACGTATGAATGAAAAAATGACTACTTTTGCAGTCGAAAACCCTAAAAAGAGGAATTAGCGTGCAAAGGTATTTTATTTATTTGGCTTATGACGGAACCAACTATCACGGTTGGCAGATTCAACCGAATGGGATTAGTGTGCAGGAATGTCTGATGAAAGCATTGTCTACCTTTCTGCGTCGCGAAATTGAAGTAATAGGGGCAGGCCGGACAGATGCCGGGGTACATGCTTCCCTGATGGTTGCTCATTTTGACTTCGATGAGCCGTTGGATGAAATATCAGTTGCCGATAAATTAAACCGTTTGTTACCTCCCGATATTTCCATTTATCGTGTTTGCCGGGTCCGGCCGGATGCGCATGCCCGTTTTGATGCGACTGCGCGAACTTACAAGTATTATGTAACGACATCGAAATATCCTTTTAACCGGCAATATCGTTGGCGAGTTTATAATCAATTGGATTATGCACTCATGAATGAAGCTGCACGTACCCTTTTCGAGTACACTGACTTTACGAGCTTCAGCAAACTTCATACGGATGTAAAGACCAATATCTGCCATATCACTCATGCCGAATGGACCCAGGAAGATGATGCTACGTGGGTGTTTACCATCCGTGCCGACCGTTTCCTGCGAAATATGGTGCGAGCTATCGTAGGTACGCTGATTGAAGTGGGACGGGGGAAACTTACTATCGAAGGCTTCCGGCGGGTTATCGAACAACAAGACCGTTGCAAAGCCGGAACATCTGCTCCGGGGCAAGCCCTGTTTCTGGTAAATGTGGAATATCCCGAAAGTATATTTGAATAATAAATAATAAATATTCTCATGTGGTTATTATTAGCATTTCTCTCGGCTACTTTGCTGGGCTTTTATGATGTATTCAAGAAGAAATCGTTGAAAGATAATGCGGTACTTCCCGTTTTGTTTCTAAATACATTTTTTTCCAGTCTCATCTTTCTGCCGTTTATCCTGATATCCGTATATAAACCGGACCTGTTGGGAGGAACGATATTTGATGTTCCCGTTGTTGGCTGGGAACAGCATAAATATATCATCATCAAGTCGTTCATCGTGTTGTCTTCGTGGATATTCGGATATTTCGGAATGAAACATCTGCCTTTAACCATAGTAGGACCTATCAACGCCACTCGTCCGGTGATGGTGCTCGTGGGAGCGATGCTGGTATTTGGCGAACGGTTGAATCTCTATCAATGGATCGGGGTAATGCTGGCCATTGTTTCTTTCTTTATGTTAAGTCGTTCGGGGAAGAAAGAAGGAATTGATTTTAAACATAACAAATGGATATTCTTTATTGTGTTGGCTGCCATTACAGGTGCTATCAGCGGATTGTATGACAAGTATCTGATGAAGTCTCTGAATCCGATGCTGGTACAATCCTGGTATAATGTTTATCAGGTGTTTATTATGTGTCCTATTCTATTATTGCTTTGGTGGCCTAAAAGAAAGTCTACCACCCCGTTTCGCTGGGACTGGACGATTATCCTGATTTCTATCTTCCTTTCGGCTGCCGATTTCGTTTACTTTTACGCATTGAGCTATGACGATTCCATGATTTCCATCGTTTCGATGGTCCGTCGGGGAAGTGTAGTAGTCTCTTTCACTTTCGGTGCGCTTCTCTTCCGTGAAAAGAATTTAAAAAGCAAAGCGATTGACCTTATACTGGTGTTAATCGGAATGATATTCTTATATTTGGGGTCTAAAAATTAAAACAGTTACACAAAATCTGTTTGTCGCAGGTTAAATAAGATAGATATGAAAATAAATAAACTTGTAATCACTATATTCTTTTCTGCTGTCGGACTCTTTGCTTCGACCGCTCTTTGGGCACAAGAAGCCAAAACGCTGTTTGTGAATATGCCGGATTCTCTAAGCCCGTTACTAACCAAAGTAAACCGGGAAGATTGTATTGACTTTCTGGAAAGTAAGATGAAAGCGCAAGTAGAGAATCGTTTCGGCAAGAAGTCGGAGATGACTGATCTAAGTAAAGATTATATCCGTATGCAGATGTCTTCTCAATCTACCTGGCAGATGAAAGTGTTGGCTTTGAATGACTCGACGAACGTGATCTGTACAGTCTCTACAGCTTGTGCACCTGCCTGCGACAGCAGCATCCGTTTCTATACAGATGACTGGAAACCGCTTACAGCATCTCTCTTTATTACCCTGCCTGTGATGGGCGACTTTTTGAATACGCCGGATTCAGCAGGCGTGTATGAGTTTGACGAAGCACGCCGTTCGGCAGATATATTATTGATGAAAGCCGATTTTAATAAAGAAAATACAGAATTGACTGTTACATTGGCTACTCCTGATTATATGTCAACAGAAACGGCAGAGAAACTGAAACCGTTTCTCCGCCGTCCGATTGTTTATCATTGGAAGAATGGAGCCTTTACCAAATAGATAATTCTCCATTCTCTTTTTTTCCTCTATTCTCAACTCTTTAAGCATTCGTTGATGAATGCGATCATTTCCGGTGTGTTGGCTTCCACACTTTGAAGCAGTTTGAATTGTGCTTTAGTACGAACTAAATTATGCTCCGGATATTTGATTTTATAATAAGTATCTCCATTGATATAGTCTGCCAAGAACCGTACACACTGCATGTATGGGAATAAAGCGGCTGCATAAGGAAGATTCTCAATCTCAATTGGAGTCAGGAATGATTTGGCTCCTTTCAGATAGCCTTTGGTAAACGCTTTGAATATTTCCATATTGAAGTTTACACGATCAAGGTCTTTATCGTCCTCATCACCCGTGTTGGCACCTGTACGAAGGAAATCGCCATAATCGGAGAAGACAAAGCTGGGCATTACCGTATCCAGGTCGATGACACAAAGCACTTTGCCATCCTCGTCGAACATCATGTTATTCACTTTCGTATCGCAGTGGCAAACACGTTTGGGGAGTTTTCCTTCACGATATAAACGTTCGGCTTTACACATTTCATCTGCACGCTTCTCTATTTCGTCCAGATAGTATTTCACTTCCGATACCCGTCCGGCAGCATCTTTCGCAACGGCTTCACGTAGTTGTTTGAGGCGGAACTCCATATTGTGGAAATCAGGTATGGTTTCACCCAATGTTTCCGGAATATCGGCCAACATAGCCTGGAAGTTACCAAAAGCTTCTCCAGCATAATTTGAATATTCGGGATTCACTGTCTCATACGTTTTGGCGCGTGGGATGAATACCATCACACGCCAGTAGCTATCACCGTCGAACCAATATGCTTTACCCTCTTCTGTTTCGAGGAAACTCAAAACCTTGCGCTCTATATCCGATTCTCCTGCCTCCGTTAGTTTCTTGCGAATATGATTGGTGACAGCGGTAATATTGGATTGAAGCATCTCTACATTCTGAAAAATGGCATGATTGATGCGTTGCAGAACGTAGTCGGGAGCATCTGCTTCTTTGGTGTTTACTTTGTAAGTGTCGTTAATAAGTCCTGTACCCAAAGGTTTGATTTCTTCTATCGTACCTTGGACTTTAAATTTAGCTACAATGCTAGATAAATCTTTCATGGGTTTTTTCTTTAAAAATTTATACTAAGGTTATCGATAATCGTATTTAGCCGCTTCGTTGGCCTGATTAGCCGAGCGAACAGGTACTAATGTGAAGCCCCAATGGTAATCACGATTAGCCGGGATTTGGTGGAAAGGTTCCGGGCGTGCACCCCAACTGTCATATCCGCCTACACCTTGTTGCTTCATGTCCACACAAACCTCTACGAATTCTCTCGGAACGATGTCATTAACATGATGCATTCTCCGCAATACATTACGGGCGGCATTCTCATCATGATTGGCTACTTCTTCCGGGCTAAAGTTATTCCATTGGTAAGGGTGGGGCAGAGCCTCTTCAGAGTCAAAGTCTTCGATAGAGTTGCGCAAGGCATTGAAACCGATCGTACTGTCGGCTACCAAAACCAGGCCGTTTCCTTTGGCGGGAGATAAAGCGATCCAACGGGTATCGGTGTGATGTCCGTTTTCCTGTGGACGTACATAGTTGAAGTACATTTTATCTGCTGTTGTCTTATATACGCCAACGAGGGTTCCATGATTACGGTCGATATAGTTCTCTTCCGGACCACGGCCAAAGTATTGTACGTTATTCATCTGTGCCGGCAAGCGGAAACGAACACCGATACGGGGAACTTCCAGTTTGGAAGCGGCCTTGCGGGCAGCGTCACTTCCGGGAGTAAACGTAGCCATGCGGGTAGCTTCGGAAACTTCAGTTTCTGTTGCCTGCATATCTGTTGACGTGAATTTGGCATTTACATTGACTACTCCGTTTGGATAGATTTTGTATGTGACAACATACAAGTTGCCGGCAGCCAATAAGTAGGTCACATTTAAGGAAACTACCTTATTCTCTGTTGTCATGGTTGCATCCGTTACGTGGAAGTTTTTGCTTGATTGCTTCCATACCTGTAAACGTTTAGGAGCGCCATTACCATAATCATTATCATTAGGAGCACGCCAGAAGTTAGGCTGAATACCAAATCCGTCTTTGAAATATTCTGTGCCGTCCACTTTATACGAGGTAACTAATCCGCTATTCTTGTTGAATACAAAATTCACTTTGGAAGAAGAAACGATTAGCTCATCTCCTTGAGTCGTTGTTTTCAGTGCCGGACCGTTTGCTTTATAAATAGCTTTCTCTGCCTGGATAGGAAGCTGGAACTGGTCGTATGCTATTTCATATCCTGTTGGAATCAACGGTTCAGGTTCTGTGGTTGTCACGCTGAAGTTTACAAAATATTCCACTCCCGGTTGGGCTTTCAAGCCGTTTACCGGTACGGTGAATTCTTTGGATGCCTGCGGAGCAATATCCAAAGATACTTTTCCACCTTTTATAGTCTTTCCGTTAGCGAGTACGTTATAGTGAATCTGATACTTTTTCAGATTGGTGAAATAGAAACGGTTGGTGATTTTGAATATACCGGCAGCGGCATCTACTGCCTCAAAGCCTACATTCTGATGTACATATTTCACTTCAGCCATTGCCGGATGCGGACCACGATCCGGATTGACAAGACCGTTGCAGAGGAAGTTGCCATCGCTCGGCGCATCTACACCGAAGTCACCTCCGTAAGCCCAGTATTCTCTTCCATTCTCATCTTTCTGGAGAAGACCTTGGTCTACCCAGTCCCAGATATATCCACCCTGGAGGTTCGGATATTTGTAAATCGCCTGCCATTGTCCCCACAGGTTTCCGGTGGAGTTTCCCATTGCGTGTGCATATTCGGAAGGAGCTACAGGACGGTCGCTGCCGTTCTTTCCTGTATTTTCCAGCCAGTCGGCACCCGGATATTGCGGAACATACATATCGGAGTTCCATTCCCATTGAGCACGCTCATAGTTGACAGGGCGATTCATCAGCTCTTTGTCAGCCTCTTTCAGCCACAAGTAAGTCTGATAGAAATTATATCCGTTTCCAGCTTCATTTCCCAACGACCAGAAGGTGACGCTCGGATAGTTCTTGTTGCGTTCGAACATATTGATGGTACGGTCCATGTGTGGTTTCAGCCATTCGGGGTTGTTACCCAATGAACCGCCCTTCCGAAGATCGTAATACATTCCGTGGCTTTCGACATTGGCTTCATCATATACATAAAGACCGTATTCATCGCAAAGTTCGTAGAAACGGCGGTCTTGCGGATAGTGGCAAAGGCGTACGCTGTTCAGGTTATGTTGCTTCATAAGCTCGAAGTCACGACGCATCAACTCTTCTGTTACATAATGACCTGTTGACGGGTTGTGCTCGTGAATATTTACCCCTTTCAGTTTCAGTGGCTGACCATTAATGAACAGGCAAACGTATGGTTTTCCGTTAGCAGCTTTTTGTTCGATAGGTTTGATTTCAATACGGCGGAATCCTACATTAAAAGGAATAATCTCATTTATTTTGCCATTCTCTTTGACGGTCATCAGCAGTTTGTACAGATTCGGATGTTCGGATGTCCATGTATTGACATCTGCCAGCTTCTGATCGAAAGAAAGTGTACGTACTTCGTCCGATGGGATATAGGCGGTCTTCTCTTCAGTAGAGATTACTTTTCCCTGTGCATCCAATAGCTCATAAACTAATGTGAGATTAGTTGCTGCCTTCTCGTGATTTCTCAAATCGACATTCAAGCTGAAGATTCCATTCTTGTAGCTGTCATCCAGGGTAGACTTCACCCGGAAATCTTTGAGGGCTGCTTTAGGTTGTGAATATAGATAAACATCGCGTTCAATACCGCTCATGCGCCAGAAGTCCTGACATTCCAGATAGGAACCAGTGCTCCAACGGAAGATTTTAACGGTAAGCACGTTTTTGCCGGGCTTCACATAGTTGTTAATAAGAAACTCTGCCGGATTTTTGGAGTCTTCGCTATATCCAACTTCTTGCCCGTTGATATATACATATACGCCGGACTTGGCTCCTGCCAGATGCAGGTAGATGTCCCGTCCGTCCCAATCTGTCGGAATATCGATATCCCGACGGTAAACTCCCACCGGATTCGCTTCGGGAAGAGTCGGAGGTTGCGGATTGCGTGGCTTGAATTCATAACCATGATTGGTGTAGATGGCTATTCCGTGTCCTTGTACTTCCCAGTTACCAGGTACCTGAATATCATTCCACGAATCTGTATTCGTATTCGGGTCAGTAATGTTATCGGGAAGCTTTTTGTAAGAGTCTACAAAGTAGAATTTCCAGGTTCCGTTCAGCAAGCGGTAATACTTGCTTCGTTCGAACTTGCCACTCAAGGCATCAGCGCGATTGTTGTATGTCATAAAAGAAGTGCGTGGATACTCTTTGTTGACTTCAACTACCTGCACATCCTGCCAATAGGGTTTCACGGCTTTTTCAGCCATTACATTAAATGTTGTCAGGGAAAATATTCCCATGAAAATGCCTGTTAATAAATTGGGGGTTGGTCGAAATTTCATGTTTCTCAATATTGGTTTTTCATTTCTTTTTTATTTTACTTTGATATGATCGAATCCTTCTCCATAAACTCCGATGACAGCACTTTGTGACACAAATGCATTCGGGTCTATATCTTTAATCAACCGGAAGATGATAGGCGATTCCCTCTTCTTGGCTAATACGAACATCATCTTTACTTCTCGTCCTGTATAAAAGCCGGTTGCATTGATAATCGTAACTCCCCGGTGTGGATATTCGTTGATATGCCGTCCTATTTCTTCATATTTATTGGATATGATAAAGAACTGTACGGATTGGCGGGCACTATTCACTACCTGGTCGAGAACGAAGCTACAAATATAAAGAGTAACAAACCCATATACCACTTTTTCCCAGTCTTTTAAGACAAAATAACTGGAAGAAATAATAATCATGTCACAGATGAGTACGACTCTTCCTAATGTGATGTCCCGGTATTTGTTGATGATGGCTGCGATAATATCCGTGCCTCCTGTGCTTCCGTTTGCCGAAAAAGCAACCCCTATACCCCCTCCACAGAAGGATGCTCCAATAACACATGCCATAAAGGGCTGGTCGTGAAGGAGTCCGAAACCTGCTGTCAGCTTTTGAATGACGGACAGAAAGAAGGTGAGGGTAAATACTCCAAAAATAGTTTTAATGCAAAACTTCATCCCCAGCAATTTGAGGGCCAGTAGCAATAAAAAGAAGTTGATGCTGAAGTACGTATACTGTACGGGAAAACCCGTAGCCCAATATACAATAGAAGCAATACCCGGTACTCCCCCGGTAGTGATATCGTTCGGAAGTAGAAAAACGGTCCAACCGATGCCATACAAAATCATGCCGATGGCAATCATTACATAATCTCTGGCTTCACGGATAATGCTTTGCTTAGAAGGTTTTGGAATAGCTGTTTTCATAAAAGTGATTATGATAATCTATAAAATGTTCAAACACGAACCCATGAATAATCCGGCTTTGGGGGAGAAGCCGGATTGGTTCATTATGTTCGTGCTAAAAGGATATATTCAGTTTTATTTTGCAAAAGCGTGACGATAGCCTTGTACTTTATTCCATCCGCCGCGAGTGAAATCGGGGACTTCTACCGGAGCAGAATTATTCTCGATGGAAAGTCTGGTAAGTTCGGCCATGCAACACCACTCTGCCAGGTCATAAACGTCCATATCTAATGGTAATCCATTTTGCAGGCAATATGCCAGACGGTAGTCCATGATAAAGTCCATACCACCGTGGCCGCCTACTTTCTTGGCAGTTTCTTCCAACTCTATGTGAATCGGATCTTTATATTTGTCCATCAAGGCTTTCTTTACATTTTCGGGTACAGAGCCATGTGCATTCAGATTTTCATGATTAGGCACATCTTTAGAATCAACTTGTGTAGGTCGCAGGCAATATTCTTCAATCGGATATTTGCTTGCATAGCCATCGGCTCCCACTATCTGGTACATGCGGCTGTATGGGCGGGGTGTCATTACATTGTGCTGGATCAGCATCGTTTTGCCATTTTCTGTGCGAATCAAGGTCGAAGTCTGGTCACCATTCTGGAAGTCGGTCACTTCTTCTCCTGTTTGTTTCTTAATGTAAGCCGGTCCGTTGACAGCTTTCGTATCCATAGATACCAATGTTTTCATACGGTCGCCACGGTGGATATTAAGTACCTGACAAGCGGGGCCCATACCGTGAGTCGCATATACGTCACCGCGATGCAGGTGATTATAATCCATTCGCCAGTTGTTCCAGTATTCAGGCCAGAAATCTTCCAGGTTGTGGATATATGAACCTTCTACATGAAGCACTTCTCCGAATACGCCCTGTTGTGCCATATTTAAAGAAGTCAGTTCAAAGAAGTCATATACACAGTTTTCGAGCTGCATACAATGCTTGCGGGTCTTTTCAGAAGTGTTGATTAACTGCCAGATTTCATCCAATGTCATAGCGGCAGGAACTTCGATGGCTACATGCTTGCCATGTTCCATGGCATAGACACCCATTGCAGCATGATGCTTCCAGTCTGTAGCTATGTATACAAGATCAATATCATCCCGTTTGCAAAGTTTTTTCCATGCATCTTCCTCTCCGCTGTAAGAAGCAGCTGCAGGGAGTCCGGCATTCTTCAAAATTTCTTGTGATTTTTCAACACGTTCGGGAAGCAGGTCGCATAACGCTACAATCTTAGTTCCCGGAATATGAGTCCAGCGTGCTACGGCGCCGGGACCACGCATTCCTAAGCCGATGAAACCGACACGTACGGTATCAATTTTAGGAGTAACGAGTTGGATTACATCTTCTTGTCCGGCAGGGCGGGCAGGAGTTTCTACTTTGATAGGAGTAAAGGCTTCCGGAGCCTTTGGTTGTTGAGTACAACTGGTGTGCCAAGTTAACAAAGCCAAGCCGATAGCAGTGGCTGTGAGTAGTTTCTTCATCATATTTTAAGTTTTTAATAGGGGTTATTCGCTGTTTTTCATTTACGTGTCAAAAATAGTAATTAATTAGCCAACTATTTATATTTATAACTGATATTTTCATCATAAACTTCTATTATGAGGTAGAAAATGATTCAAACTTTTTCTACCTGATTTTGTATAGTCTTGTGTATCGACAAATACATATAAAAGACAGGCCATTAGAAGGTCTTTCCTAAAAAGAAGTGGTCTTTTTAAAATTGCTTAACGTTTACTTCTTTTGTTTTGATTAACTACATAAGCCGGTAATCCATTATAGTTCATTTCGGTACGGAAATGAGCTAAATGATAATTTTGCGGAGTGCCCTGAAAGGGCTTAATTATATAGCGTAGGGCAACGCCCTACGTAAAAACGACAATCTGAATTTGCGCCCTGAAAGGGCATAATTGTATACAGTTCCGCCCTTTCAGGGCTTGTGGCTGGTGTGCTTTTTTCGTAGGGCGTTGCCCTACGCTATATAATTAAGCCCTTTCAGGGCACCCCAATAAATATATAATTGTAAGGCTTTCAGCCTAACTGCAAAATTCCCATTTAATTAAGAACTGCATAGACACGAGTTAAACGGTGCGCTAATGAATGGGTCAAGGGTGAGGGATGGTGAGGGTAGATTTATAACCTTTTATTTTATTATTTTCTATACTATCTCCTTTTTTTATCTATAAAAAAAATACGAAAGTTATAAATCTACCCTCACCATCCCTCACCTTTGACCCATATCTTATAATAAAAAGATAACGGGGAATCTTAAAAACTCAATCATCTTTTTCAGATTTACCACAACGTTTCCAGAATACTTCATTATTTTATTCAAAACTACATAGTTTGGAATCAATTGCCACTAATGATTTTATTAGTTATTTTTAAGCAATCGTTTACCTATTGATAGTTATTTCATTGCCTAAGTAGTTTTCGTTTGACTATAGTCAAGCGATAGTTCAACATATGTCAAGCGTTCGTTCAACAACTGTCAAACGATAACTCGTTAGGCAATTGAAAGAATAATATAAGCAAGAGAAAGAAATAAAAGCTGCATATTGACGAGTTATTGTCAGCGGTAGTATCTTGGGAGCCGTTTTCAGACTGAGCCGCATTTCCGTACCGGAATGAATTAATTTTTAGGGATATGCCGCCGTTTCATAATCTTAGCGGTCTAAAGTAAAACAAAAAAAAGAGAATCTAATTTCTCAGATTCTCTTTGGAGAGCGGAAGACGGGGCTCAAACCCGCGACCCTCAGCTTGGAAGGCTAATGCTCTATCAACTGAGCTACTTCCGCAATTTTTGTGGGCAAAGATGGATTCGAACCACCGAAGTCGAAAGACAGCAGATTTACAGTCTGCCCCATTTGGCCACTCTGGTATTTGCCCTTTTTTTGCTTTTGAGGAGGTTTGTTTCTCAATTGCGGTGCAAAGATACAACTATTTATTTAAACTCCAAACAAAATCGATCATTTTTATTGCAGTAATTGCACATTCGTCTCCTTTGTTACCCAGTTTGCCACCGGCACGATCCTCTGCTTGCTCCATTGTATTTGTGGTAATTAATCCGTAAATAACTGGTATATCGCCAGTTGCGTTTAACTCGGTAATTCCCTGGGTTGCTCCCATACAAACATAATCAAAATGTGGAGTATCTCCTTTAATTACGCAACCAATTGCAATAATTGCATCAAGATCGCAATTTTCCATCATTTGATTGGCGCCAAAAGTTAGTTCGAAACTTCCCGGTACAGTTTTTACCAGAATATTTTCGTCTTTTGCTCCATGTTTTTTTAATGTATCGACTGCGCCTTTCAGTAAAGCACCGGTAATATTGAAGTTCCATTCGGATACGACAATGCCAAATTTCATTGCTTCTGCATTCGGAACGGAATTGAAATCATATTCGGATAAGTTATGGTAAGCTGTTGCCATAGTAAATTAAAAGTTGAGAATTATAAAATGAAGTTTGAAAGTATGGGAAATTAAGAAGAAAGGCACGGATTTCACGGATTCCACGGTTTTAATAGATAATCCGCTTAATCCGGTGTAATCCGTGCCTCGATCTCCTTATATAATAAGGTATTATTTTTTCATCAATTTAGCCTGTTCGATATATTTGTCGATGTCCATAGCTTGATAAGACTGGAAGTATTTATCCTTGATCTTAGTGTAAGCGTTTACTGCATCGTCATATTTTCCTTGTTTTACCAAGATTTCTCCGGCTTGTATCAGGAAAATCGGGCTTAATGTGTTATTGTCAGCTTTGTCTGCTGCCGACAGTAAAGTAGAGGCAGCTTTGTCCAGTTGACCAAGTTGTGCATAGCAGTTACCTGCAGCACCCAAGATTGCCGGAGCAACCATTTGGTCTTTTCCATTGAAGCTATCCAGCATCTTCACTGCTTCTTCATATTTGCCAAGTTGTGCGTAGCAAATACCAGCATAAGCTTTTGCCAAATTAGCAGCTTTTGTTCCGCTGTACTCATCAGCTACTTTCAGGAAACCTGTGTAACCGATGCTGTCACCGTTTAAAGCCTGTTCAAAAGCATCCTGTTCAAAGTATTCCTGTCCTTTGAAAAGAGCTGCTTGTGCTTTTTCTTCACGTGGTTCAGCATAGAGGTTTTTGTACATGATAAAACCTGCTACAATAATAATCACAGCAACAACACCGCCAATAATTGCGTTTTTGTACTTGATAAGAAATGCTTCCGATTGTGTCAGTGCATCTTCTACGTTCAGATGTTCGTTCTGATTCTTTTGTTCTGCCATTTTATATGATTCTTTTTGTTATTATTCACAGTTTGATATTTCGACTCGCAAAAGTAGTTTTTTTATATCTACAAATGAAATTTAGAAGCATCTTTTTTTGTTTTACACCCGAAAACCACGAAAATCTTGCTACTTTTGTGAACAAATTAACGTGTGCACAATGATACTGAAACGAATATCTATATTAAATTATAAGAATCTGGAAGAGGTGGAGCTGGGATTCTCTGCCAAACTGAATTGTTTTTTTGGACTGAATGGGATGGGGAAGACGAATCTGCTGGATGCAGTGTATTTCTTATCCTTCTGTAAAAGTTCCGGCAATCCGATTGATTCTCAGAATATTCGTCATGAACAAGACTTCTTTGTCATCCAGGGTTTCTATGAAGCGGAGGACGGAACTCCTGAAGAGATTTATTGTGGAATGAAACGCCGTTCGAAGAAACAATTTAAACGGAATAAGAAAGAATATAGCCGCTTCTCGGATCACATCGGCTTCCTGCCTTTGGTGATGGTTTCACCTGCCGATTCTGAATTGATAGCCGGAGGGAGTGATGAACGTCGCCGGTTTATGGATGTAGTGATTTCGCAGTATGATAAAGAATATCTTGAAGCACTGATACGGTATAATAAAGCATTAGTGCAGCGTAACACATTGCTGAAGAGTGAGTTCCCGGTGGAGGAAGAATTGTTTCTTGTATGGGAGGAAATGATGTCTCAAGCCGGTGAAATCGTTTTCCGGAAGCGTGAAGCGTTTATCCGGGAGTTTATTCCTATTTTCCAATCTTTCTATTCTTTTATTTCTCAGGATAAAGAGGCTGTGGGATTATCTTATGAGTCTCATGCACGGGATGCTTCTTTGTTGGAAGTGTTGAAGCAGAGCAGGGAGCGGGATAAGATAATGGGGTTCTCTTTGCGGGGGATTCATAAGGATGAGTTAAATATGCTGTTGGGCGAATTTCCGATAAAGAAAGAAGGCTCGCAGGGACAGAATAAAACATATCTGGTGGCGTTAAAACTGGCACAGTTTGATTTCTTGAAACGTACGGGCAGAACTGTTCCTTTATTATTATTAGATGATATTTTTGATAAACTGGATGCTTCCCGCGTAGAGCAAATAGTGAAGTTAGTGGGCGGAGACAATTTCGGGCAGATATTTATAACGGATACGAACCGGGGGCATCTGGACCGTATTTTACATAAGGTAGGTAGTGATTATAAGATATTTCGTGTAGAAGAGGGTACAATTCAAGAAATGGAGGCTGACGATGAAGCGCAATGATGCCGAACAAATAGGAAAACTGATTCAACAGTTTCTTCGTCAGGAGAGTTTGGAGTCTCCGCTGAACGAACAAAGACTGTTGGATGCCTGGCCTCAAGTCTTAGGACCGGCGGCGGCTTATACCAGCAATCTTTATATTCGTAATCAGACATTGTATGTGCATCTTACTTCTGCTGCTCTCCGGCAGGAGTTGATGATGGGGCGTGAAGTATTGGTGCGCACACTCAATCAGAGAGTCGGTGCTATGGTTATTACAAACATTATTTTTCGTTGAGGAAAGGGATTCTGTCTATAACCTTTATACCCAGCTTGCGAAGTGTTTCGGTTGCACGGCTGTAATAAAAAGGATTTTCCAGATATTGATTATTGTGAGCATCTACACCGATGATAGCGGTGCAACCTTCATGGGCGGCTACTTTCCAGAAATCCGGGTAAGGAATGGTGGTGATTCCATGAATGTCATTATACTCTTCATAACCAAGATTATATTCCAACGGTAGGTTTAACCGTGCTGCTGTACGACAGATATGTCTGCTGACCAGTTTGCAATGATGATCGAATTCCGGGTAGGAACGCATGAATAAATCCGGATGGGCAAGGTAGGCAAATAGTCCGCTTTCCATCCCTTCAATAGCACTCTCTTCGTAGAGCTCGAGCATGTCTACCGAATCTGTATTCCGGCCGAAATAGGGAAACTTCTCATCTGTATGAAAATGGTGATTTCCGAAGATGATGTAATCCAGCTTATATTCTTTGATGATTCCTTTTAACCAGTGTATATATTCAGGAAAGTATTCACATTCCAATCCTATTTTTATACTGATTTGATTCTTGTATTTTTCTTGTAGCGAACGGAGGCTTTCCACATAGCCCGGCAACTCTTCAGGGAGCATGCGGATGTCGGAGATATAATTGGTGTGGTATTTCCACGGAGTGTGGTCTGAAAAGCCTATTTCTTGATAGCCGCCTTTGATGGCACTTAAAACAAATTCTTCGTCACTCCCTGTCGCATGATGGCAGCGGGTGGTATGGGTGTGATAATTCGTCTTCATTGATTGTTATAATTATATCCATGCGGACGTCGAATGATTCCGCAGGAACTTCTTCTACTAGTTGAAACGGGAAACAAATCCCAGCTTTATAGGCTGATGGTATGCGTGGCAAGAGGCGGTCGTAGTATCCTTTTCCTCGTCCCAAACGGTTACCTTTAGCATCAAAAGCTACTCCGGGAACGACGATGAAGTCGATGGCTGCATAGTCTGTGAATGCTTCCCCGGTTGGTTCTTCTATGCCATAGACACCACAGATTGACATATTTTCAGGCCCGGTATATATCCGAAGCTCCAAATCATCGCCTACCACTACGGGGAGCAAGATTCGTTTCTTATTGCTCCATTTTCGGATAAACTCATGTGTGTCTACTTCATCATTTAGCGAATGGTATAGTAGTACGGTATTGGCCGCCCTGAAAGCCGGGTGGGCTTCAAGGGCGGTCAGTATGTTAGCTGATTGCAGCTTTCGCATAGTCGAATCCGCGTGTTGGGTCTTCAGTAATGCTATACGCTTGCGCAGTTCTTTTTTTCTTTCCATCTTTTTTGTCCTTCGTCACTTCTTCCTCTTCAACGGCTACCGGAGCTTTTGGGAAAGCTTCTCCTTTTTCGAGTATCTCAATGCCTTTAATGACGGTAGCATCTGTCTTGTTAAAATATTGAAGATAAGCTTCCAGTCCAAGCATATTGTAGATGATGTTACCAAAGAGGTTCTTCTCCAAAAGTTTGTATGACTTCTGAATGAGGATATTTCTTCTTTTCACTCCTTTGCTGTCGGCAAAACGGACAAACTGTTCTACCAATCCCTGATGACGAAGATAATTCAGCAATTCTTCCTCTGTTTCATATTGGCTAAGTTTCTTCCGGTTATTGTCGGTGTACTGGAATGTGAATTGAATAGTCAGTCCCCGGTTGATAACAGTAGAAAGATAAGAGGTGACTCCCGTTGTATCTTGCGGTACGAATATATCCGGCATGATACCACCACCGCCATAAACAGTACGTCCCAGGCTGGTGTTATAGCGTTCGCTCTCATTCTGCTTGATACTGTCGCGTGAGAAAAATTCCCCATGTTCGTAACGGGTATATAAATCCAGTTCGTAGTTACGATCTTTACCGCTTTCGTATGGGCGTTGGATACAACGTCCGGATGGAGTGTAGTAGCGGGCGATTGTCAGGCGGATAGCCGAACCATCACTGAAGTCGATCGGTTGTTGCACAAGCCCCTTACCAAAGGAACGGCGTCCTACAACTGTACCCCGGTCGTTATCCTGAATAGCTCCGGTGAAGATTTCACTGGCAGAAGCAGAACCTTCGTCAATCAATACGACGAGTGGCATTTTCTGACAGCTACCTGTACCGTTGGCGAATTCTTCTGCACGTGGATATTTACGGCCTTGAGTGTATACGATTAATTTGCCTTCGGGCAGGAACTCATTCACCATGCGGATGGCTGCTTCCATATATCCTCCGGTGTTACCGCGGAGGTCAATGATCAGACCTTTGCATTTTTTATGGTTGAGTTGTGCCAGTGCATTCAATAATTCTACATGGCTGGTACGTCCGAATTTGCTGACTTTCACGTAACCAATGTCATCGTTTAGCATATAAGCTGCATCAACGGTATTTTGAGGAATGTCTCCACGGGTAATGTTGAAATGCAATAAGTCTTTTTCTCCTGTTCGTTTGATACCTAATTTCACTTGTGAACCTTTCGGGCCTTTCAGAGTGCGCATAGCCCGTTCGTTGGTTACTTTCTTACCGACAAACAAACTGTCGTCCACGGTAACAATACGGTCGCCCGCCATCAATCCTATCTTTTCAGAAGGGCCACCCTGAACGACTGCATTCACATGAATGGTGTCGTTCTGTATGGTAAACTGGATACCGATTCCGCTAAAGCTACCTTCCAGTTCCGAGTTGACTTCTTCGAGATTTTGGGCAGGGATATAAGTTGAATGTGGATCTAATTCGGCCAGAATCTGCGGCATGGCTTTTTCCACTAAATCGGCCATGTTTACGGTGTCGACATATTGATCGTCTACAATGCGTAACAATGCGTTTAGCTTATTGGAGGAACCGTTGATAATACCCAAACGGTTGCCGGCAAAATGCTTGGCATAAAATGTACCGATAAGAATCCCGACTACCACGCTGACTGCTATGATGACAGGTGTAAAACGTGAAGAGTTTTTTGTACTCATGTCTATTCCTTTTTTTTAACGTTCGTCTTCTTATATATTCGGAGAGGAATGGTTATCTAATTCTGTGTAGATAACTTCGATTCCCGCCCGTTTTAATAACTCAATTCCATCTTCCAGGCGGTAATGTTCGGAGTAAACTACCCGTTTGATCCCTGCCTGTATGATTAACTTTGCACATTCGATGCAAGGAGAGGCGGTGACGTACATGGTAGCACCGTCGCTACTGTTGTTTGAACGTGCTATTTTGGTAATGGCATTTGCTTCCGCATGCAGAACGTATGGTTTTGTCAGATTGTTTTCATCTTCGCATACATTCTCAAAACCGGAAGGAGTTCCGTTATATCCATCGGAGATAATCATTTTATCTTTAACAATTAAAGCTCCTACTTTGCGGCGTTGGCAATAGGAATTTTCAGCCCATATACTGGCCATGCGTATATAACGTTTGTCAAGTTCTAATTGTTTCTTTTCAGTGTCCATGTTGTTTACTATTTATTACTAACTACCCGGAAAACCATACGGAAAGTTTGTTTACCGGATGCCGGTTTGTATAAAAGGTATAAGTTATTACTATCTCCTTCGTAAGATGTAGCAGCATTAAGCCCCTCTATAAAATTTCTGGCGAGTTGGTCGTTACCATAATTACCTGCAGTGGTAACAGTAGCTTTAAAGCTGTTGTTTTTGGCATTGGCGCTCCATTTTCCTTCAAAAGTACTGGTTGCAATGACAGTTCCTTTTATATTTCCGTTCATAACATCTCCATCTACTGTACCATCAAATACGATATTGTATGTACCATTCTTATTAAGCTCTTTGATACTTGCTTTTTCTTGTTCCTCATTCTCCCAAAAGCCAAACATCTCATGACCTCCATCCACAGTGATATAATTTAGTTTCCACGTTTTTCCTGTAAAGATAGCGGCTACATCGTCCGAATCATTACACCCTGAAAATAAAGGAAGCAATAGTAATAATCCTACTATTTTATAGATATTCTTCTTCATACGGTTATGTTTAATACTTAATACCTTATACTTAATACTTATTTCTTTATTCCATTTCTGATTAATAAAGCATCAATACTTGGTTCCTGTCCGCGGAAACGTTTATAAAGTACCATTGGATGTTCCGTTCCTCCTTTCGACAGAATATTATTGCGGAACGAGTCTGCAACTTCCTGATTGAATATTCCTTTTTGCTTGAACAATGAGAAAGCGTCAGCATCCAGTACTTCCGCCCATTTATAACTATAGTATCCGGCGGCATATCCACCAGCAAAGATATGGGAAAACTGCGTACTCATGCAAGCTTCTGGTACAATCGGCAATATTTGTGCATCCTTCCAGGCTTCCTGTTCATAAGCTTTCACGTCTCCTTCAAAAGGAGTGTTGCGAGTATACCACGCCATATCAAGTAAACCGAAACTTAGTTGCCGCAGACAAGCATAAGCAATATTGAAATTAGAAGCGTCTACAAGACGTTTTATTAATTCATCCGGTAAAACTTCTCCTGTCTGATAATGACGGGCAAATGTATTTAGGAAATCTTTCTCTATGGCGAAGTTCTCCATAATCTGCGAAGGAAGCTCCACAAAGTCCCAATATACATTGGTTCCGCTTAAACTTCTGTAAGTGGAATTGGCAAACATACCATGCAGGCTATGTCCGAACTCATGCAAGAATGTTTCTACTTCATTGAATGTTAATAAAGCAGGCTTATTCTCGGTTGGCTTGGTAAAGTTCATCACAACGGATACATGCGGACGGCTGTTTTCGCCAGTCTTTTTATCTATCCATTGGTCTTTGTAACTTGTCATCCAAGCTCCGGCGCGCTTACCTAAACGCGGGTGGAAGTCAGTATATAAGACGGCTAAGAATTTTCCGTCTTTATCAAACACTTCAAAGGCTTCCACTTCTTTATGGTAAACCGGAATTTCTGTATTTTTCCGGAAAGTAATTCCATATAACTTTTCAGCTAGTCCAAACACTCCTTTTTTCACTTGTTCCAATTCGAAGTAAGGACGGAGCATTTCTTCATTGATATTGAATTTTTTGTCTTTCAGTTTGTTTGAGTAATAACTCCAGTCCCAAGGCATTACAACGAAATCATCTCCCTGCTCTTCGCGGGCCAGTTCTTGGATTTCTTTGTATTCTTGTTGTGCGGTAGGAGCATATGCTTCCAGCAGTTGGTTAAGCAGTTTGTATACAGACTCACTGTTTTCAGCCATTCTTTTCTTTAGCGTATATTCCGCATAATCTTTGTATCCCAATAGCTGGGCTATTTTCATACGTGTATTGGCTATATTTTTTACGATATCGATATTATTGAATTCGTTATCGTGCGTACATTTTGTATTGTAAGCCATATACAATTTCTGGCGTAAATCACGATTGTCGGAATACGTCATAAAAGGAACGTAGCTTGGAGCATGAAGCGTGAACGCCCATCCTTCTTTTTCTTCGCTCTTGGCTGTTTCAGCAGCAGCTTCTATGATAATTTCGGGTAATCCGGCGAGACTTTCCTTTTTTGTCAACAGCATCTGATAGGCATTTGTCTCTTTCAGGTTGTTTTCACTGAAAGTAAGCGTCAGTTTACTCAACTCGTTAGTCAGGCGGCGGTACTCTTCCCGCGCTTCTCCTTCCAAATTGGCACCATGACGAACAAAACTGTTGTATGCATTTTCCAGTAACTGTTTTTGTTCCTGTGTCAGTTGCAAAGTCTCTTTTTGGTTGTACACTTCTTTCACACGTGCGAATAACTTTTCATTCAGTGTGATATTATTGCTGTGTTCACTAAGCAACGGCATAATCTTTTGAGCGAGTTCTTGCAGATCGTCATTCGTTTCTGCGCTCAACATATTACCGAAGACGGCAACTACTTTATCCAGTAATTCCCCTGATTCTTCGAAAGCTTCTATCGTATTGCTAAAATCAGCCTTTTCCGGATTCTGTATGATAGCCTCTATTTCAGCATTTTGCAGCTTGATTCCTTCGAGGATAGCAGGCTCATAATGTTCAGTTTCAATCCGGTCGAACGGCACGGTTCCGTGCGGCGTATGGTATTGCCCGTAGAAAGGATTCTGGGCGTTTGTTATATTGCTCATAGTGCAAACTAGTATCAATGTTATTAATAATCTCTCCATAGAAGTACAAAACTACTAAAATTGTTGCTTATTCAACGGATAACACGTTGCTTTTTAACAATATATAAAATGAAATGTATAAAAAAACCGCTACGGTTTCCCGCAGCGGTTTTCTATATGGTTCAAGCTTCTAATTAAGCGTTAACTGATGCCATGTGAGCGATCAAGTCAAGTACTTTGTTAGAGTAACCGATTTCGTTGTCATACCAAGATACAACTTTAACGAAAGTATCAGTCAAAGCGATACCTGCTTTAGCGTCGAAGATAGAAGTACGAGCGTCACCTAAGAAGTCAGAAGAAACTACTGCATCTTCAGTGTAACCCAGGATACCTTTCAATTCGCCTTCAGAAGCTTCTTTCATTGCAGCGCAGATTTCAGCGTAAGTAGCCGGTTTAGCCAAGTTAACTGTCAAGTCAACTACAGATACGTCCAAAGTCGGAACACGCATAGACATACCAGTCAATTTGCCGTTCAATGCAGGGATTACTTTACCTACAGCTTTAGCAGCACCAGTAGAAGAAGGGATGATGTTGCCAGAAGCAGCACGACCACCTCTCCAGTCTTTCATAGAAGGACCGTCAACTGTTTTCTGAGTAGCAGTTGTAGAGTGAACTGTAGTCATCAAACCGTCAAGGATACCGAACTTGTCGTTCAATACTTTAGCGATAGGAGCCAAACAGTTAGTAGTACAAGAAGCGTTAGATACAAATTGAGTACCTTTTACGTATGTCTTTTCGTTTACACCGCAAACGAACATCGGAGTGTCATCTTTAGAAGGAGCTGACATTACAACATATTTTGCACCAGCTTCGATGTGAGCCTGAGCTTTGTCTTTGCTCAAGAACAAACCTGTAGATTCAACAACGTATTCTGCACCTACTTCGTTCCATTTCAAGTCAGCCGGATTTCTTTCAGCTGTGATACGGATAGCTTGACCGTTAACGATCAATTTGCTGTTTTCAACATCTGCTTCGATAGTACCGTCGAATTGACCGTGCATTGTATCATACTTCAGCATGTAAGCCAAGTAATCAACCGGGCAAAGGTCATTGATACCTACGATTTGAATATCGTTTCTTGTCATTGCAGCGCGGAAAACGAAACGTCCGATACGTCCGAATCCATTAATACCTACTTTAATCATTTTGTTTAAACTTTTAAGGGTTTTATAATATTTGTTCAAATATCTCTCTACCTCCGCACTTGTTTTATTTTCAAATGCGGTGCAAAATTACAAAAATGTTTTTATATTCGCGCATTAAATTCACATTAAATATTGAAAAAAGATGGGAAAGAGTACATTTTTACAGGACTTTAAGGCGTTTGCCATGAAAGGTAACGTCATAGACATGGCTGTCGGTGTTGTTATTGGTGGTGCGTTTGGAAAAATCGTATCATCATTGGTTGCTAATGTTATTATGCCTCCGATTGGTTTATTGGTTGGCGGTGTGAACTTTACGGATTTGAAATGGGTGATGAAAGCGGCAGAGATCGGTGCCGACGGTAAGGAGATAGCTCCGGCTGTAACATTGGATTATGGCCAGTTTCTGCAGGCCACCTTTGATTTTCTGATTATCGCTTTTGCTATATTTTTATTTATACGTTTGATTACGAAACTGACAACTAAAAAACAGGCAGAAGTAGCGGCTGCTCCTCCAACTCCTCCTGCGCCAACGAAAGAAGAAGTTTTGTTGACGGAGATACGTGATTTGCTGAAAGAAAAAAATAATTGATTCTAATTAAAATGAAGGAGATTTCAGGTGTAAACTTGTGAATCTCCTTTATTTTTCTCTTCATTATTAATATAGATTGCGTACTTTTTTCTACTTTTGCAACTCAATTTATTCAAAATCCAACCATTGATATGCAGGAAAAAATAATAATTCTTGATTTCGGTTCGCAGACAACACAGCTCATAGGTCGCCGTGTACGTGAATTGGATACGTATTGTGAAATCGTTCCTTATAACAAGTTTCCTAAAGAAGACCCGACTATTAAAGGAGTCATTCTCTCCGGAAGCCCTTTTTCGGTTTACGATAAAGATGCTTTCAAAGTAGATTTGAGTGAAATTCGTGGTAAATATCCGATATTGGGTATTTGTTATGGTGCACAGTATCTGTCATACACCAATGGCGGAAAAGTGGAACCGGCCGGAACGCGTGAGTATGGACGTGCTCATTTGGCTTCTTTCTGCAAAGATAATGTACTGTTTAAAGGAGTGCGTGAGGAGTCGCAGGTGTGGATGAGTCATGGAGATACGATTACTGCTATTCCTGATAATTTCAAGAAAATAGCTTCAACAGATAAAGTAGAGATTGCTGCTTATCAGATAGAAGGGGAGCAGGTATGGGGTGTCCAGTTCCATCCGGAAGTATTCCATAGTGAAGACGGAACTCAAATCCTGAAGAACTTTGTGGTAGATGTTTGCGGCTGCAAGCAAGACTGGTCGCCGGCTTCTTTTATTGAGAGCACGGTTGCCGAACTGAAAGATCAGTTGGGTGATGATAAGGTCGTTCTCGGTTTGAGTGGCGGAGTCGATTCGTCGGTTGCGGCAGTGCTGCTGAATAAAGCTATCGGTAAGAACTTGACTTGTATCTTTGTAGATCATGGTATGCTGCGTAAGAATGAGTTCAAGAATGTGATGAAAGACTACGAATGTCTTGGTTTGAATGTGATTGGCGTTGATGCCAGCGAAAAGTTCTTTACGGAACTGGCTGGTGTGGCCGAACCGGAAGCTAAACGTAAGATTATAGGTAAGGGTTTCATCGATGTGTTCGATGTAGAAGCTCATAAGATCAAAGACGTGAAATGGTTGGCTCAAGGTACAATCTATCCGGATTGCATCGAGTCATTGTCTATCACGGGTACAGTGATTAAGAGCCATCATAATGTAGGTGGACTTCCTGAAAAGATGAATCTGAAATTGTGTGAGCCACTTCGTTTGTTGTTTAAGGATGAGGTTCGTCGGGTAGGTCGTGAGTTGGGTATGCCGGAACATCTGATTACCCGCCATCCGTTCCCGGGACCGGGACTGGCAGTGCGTATTCTGGGTGATATTACTCCTGAAAAAGTACGTATTCTGCAGGATGCTGATGATATTTTTATTCAGGGATTGCGTGACTGGGGATTGTATGACCAGGTATGGCAGGCAGGAGTTATCTTGTTGCCCGTACAGTCTGTAGGCGTGATGGGAGATGAACGTACGTACGAAAGAGCAGTTGCTTTACGTGCTGTGACATCTACAGATGCCATGACAGCCGACTGGGCGCATCTGCCTTATGAATTTATGGGTAAGGTATCGAATGATATTATTAATAAGGTGAAGGGAGTGAACCGTGTAACCTATGATATCAGTTCAAAACCACCAGCAACCATTGAGTGGGAATAATAACACTTTATAATCTAAAAATAGCCTCAATAGGAATTCCTGTTGAGGCTATTTTTATGATGGATAGGTTCTTTTTATAATGAGTCAGTCTGTATCTACTCGCTTACCAGCTTCTGTGCATCTGGAATAAGAATCTCTTTCCGACGTAATTCTAATAATCCTTTGTCTTGTAGCTCATTGAGCGCTTTTGAAGTATTCAGTCGGGTGTCGTCTAAGTAGCGGGCAAGATCGTCCATCTTCATTTTGAATATCTTTTCTCCCTGAATCTTTTCACAATGTAACAGAAAAAAGCGAATGATTTTCTCTGTTAAATCCTGTGTCGGCTCTTCCCATAAGCGGGAGTAAAGATTTTGTGCCCGGTTACTTACGATATTCATATAGTTGAGCCGGAATATTTCATATTTGAACAGATCGCTAAGTACAAATGCTTTGCTGATACTGACAGTATGCGCTTCTGTATGTGCCACATAAGCAGAAGTGTAATGAGTGTTCATGCCAAACAGCGACTGTGGTTCCAGCAGGTAAGGTGCTTCCATCTGTTCAATGACGGTGTATATATTTTCTTTGGAATTTGTGACAATAGAAACCTCGCCTTTTAACAGGAAGCAGAGTTGTTTACACGGACTACCACTCTCAATGATAGTTTCTCCTACTTTATGCTTGATAAAGTGTAGCTTGACCTTATCCAGAATACTTGTGAAATCTTCATGACAAAGACCTTGAAATAAAGGCAATTGGAGCAAAGTGTCGAACATTGTTTCCATATGTTGTAATCTCTTGTTAATCGTACAAATTTACTCATAATACAACACGGCTGTCAATATCTGACCCTTCTTTTTGTTTTTTTTATTGTTTGAATGTATAAAAATAGAGTATATTTGCAGAAAAAAAGGAGGAAATTATGTTTGCAGGCTTCAATTGGCAACAGATGGTTAGTGCGTTTATCGTACTTTTTGCCGTGATAGACATTATCGGCTCTATACCTATTATAATTAACCTGAAAGAAAAGGGGAAAGATGTGAATGCAATGAAAGCTACCGTCATCTCTTTTGTTTTGCTGATCGGATTTTTCTATGCGGGAGATATGATGCTGAAACTCTTCCATGTAGATATCGAATCGTTTGCAGTTGCCGGTGCGTTTGTTATCTTCCTCATGTCTTTGGAGATGATTTTGGATATTGAGATTTTCAAAAATCAGGGTCCTATCAAAGAAGCTACTTTGGTGCCGCTTGTCTTTCCTTTGTTGGCAGGTGCCGGAGCTTTTACTACTTTGCTTTCTCTTCGGGCGGAATATGCCAGTGTTAATATCATTATAGCTTTAGTATTGAACATGATCTGGGTTTACTTTGTAGTGAGTATGACTGGTCGTGTAGAACGTTTCTTGGGAAAAGGTGGTATCTATATTATTCGTAAGTTTTTTGGTATCATCTTATTGGCTATTTCTGTAAGGTTGTTTACGGCCAATATAACGTTATTGATTGAAGCGTTGCATCGGTCTTGATCTGGCTTAATCCTTCTTGTTAAATTGAAAACTATTGTATCGGTTGTGCCATCGTGTTGGCACAACTGTGACATGCCTCTGTCACAAGCGTGCCACTTCGATGGCACAAGTCTGCCAATATGGGTGACATGAGTTGGCATTTATAGCGTTTCTTCTTCTGCTGCTGCAGTTGTTGCTTCTTCTTCTGTATTTTCTTCCTCTTCTGTTTCATCTGCAAAAGGTTCCGGCCGTTGCGGTCCGTGATTTACGAAAACGAAAGCGCAGAGCGTTCCCATAATTCCTCCGCTAAGATGTCCTTCCCACGACATATTGGTAGGGGAGAAATAAGGAAACATATGCCATATAATTCCTCCATATAAAAAGGTGACAAGTAAAGAGATGGCAATGAGTGGAACATATTTGCGGAGAATACCACTGAAAAAGAGAAAGAAAGCAAAGCCATAGATCAGTCCGCTGGCACCGATGTGCCATCCCGGTTTTCCGATCAGAAAAGTAAGTAGTCCGCTTCCGAGCCAAATGAGAATAAAAATTTTACCGGCTATTCCCCGGTAAAAGTAAAAAAGACACCATGACAAGAAGAATAAAGGGATTGTATTTGCTAATAGATGACTGAACCCGCTGTGTATCAGCGGATGGGTTAAAATGCCGGTCAGTCCCCGTTTCTCCATAGGATATACCCCCAAGCGAGAGAAGTCCCAGTCCATCCCGACTTCCATAATCTTGAGTATATAGAGAATAAAAATAAGAAACAAAGGCTTTGCTGCAGCCAGCATGATACGCTGAATATCTTGCTTCATGACATTCTTTTCTTTAGATATTTTACGCAATACTACGAATATTTGCACAAAATCTGAAAATAAAAAGCCTTTTTATTTTTGTTTTTATCTATAATTTGTACATTTGGGCGTTATACCCGTTGTATATGCTGCTACAGCCAATATATGCGGTATGTAACAATAAATAGATATACGATATAATGACCAATAATTAACCTTTAATAATGCACAACTATGAGTTATTTACGATTTGACAAGACCCTCATGACGAATCTGGAAGAATCTCTTCAAAGGGAAATCCTCCGGACGAACAAAGCAGGAGCTTATCATTGTACGACGATTGTTGATTGTAACACACGCAAATATCACGGCCTGTTGGTAATTCCAGTTCCCAATCTCGACGATGAAAATCATGTGCTGCTATCTTCTCTTGATGAAACGGTAATTCAACACGGTGCGGAGTTTAACTTGGGATTGCACAAATATCAGGGAAACAGCTTTAGTCCTAACGGGCACAAGTATATCCGTGAGTTTGACTGTGAGCATATCCCGGCAACAACTTACCGTGTCGGAGGTGTAATCCTCCGCAAAGAAAAAATCTTTGTACATCATGAAAATAGAATCCTGATTCGTTATACTTTACTTGATGCGCATTCGGCTACAACCCTGCGCTTCCGGCCGTTCCTTGCTTTCAGAAGTGTACGTGAGTACACTCACGAAAACCCACAGGCAAGCCGCGAGTATCAACTGGTGGAAAATGGTATTAAAACCTGTATGTATCCCGGTTATCCGGAACTTTATATGCAGTTGAATAAAAAGTGTGAATTTCATTTCATGCCCGACTGGTATCGGGGGATTGAATACCCGAAAGAACAGGAACGTGGATATGACTTCAATGAAGACCTTTATGTTCCCGGTTATTTCGAAGTGGATATAAAGAAAGGAGAGAGTATTGTATTCTCTGCCGGAACTTCAGAAGTAACTCCTCGTAGACTGAAACAAACATTTGAGGCTGAAGTAGCTGATCGTACCCCACGTGATAGCTTTTACCACTGTCTGAAAAATTCTGCTCATCAGTTCCATAACCAACAGGAAGATGAACATTATATTCTTGCCGGTTATCCGTGGTTTAAATGCCGTGCTCGTGATATGTTTATCGCCTTGCCTGGACTGACGCTTGCGCTTGATGAGATCGACCAGTTTGAGGATGTGATGAAAACGGCGGAAAAGGCGATTCGTAATTTTATTAATGAAGAACCTGTAGGATACAAAATTTATGAGATGGAGCATCCTGACGTTTTGCTTTGGGCTGTCTGGGCTATGCAGCAATATGCCAAAGAGACTTCCCGCGAACAATGCCGTCAGAAATATGGAGAGCTTCTGAAAGATATTATGGAGTTTATCCGTCAGCGAAGACATGAGAATCTTTTCTTGCATGATAATGGATTACTTTTTGCCAATGGTACGGACAAAGCGATTACATGGATGAATTCTACTGTGAACGGCCATCCGGTGATTCCTCGTACTGGATATATTGTTGAATTTAATGCGTTATGGTATAATGCACTGCGTTTTATCGCTGATTTGGTGCGTGAAGGTGGTGATGTGTACTTGGCAGATGAACTTGATGCACAGGCAGAAGTGACAGGAAAATCTTTTGTCGAGGTATTCCGTAATGAATATGGTTATTTGCTTGATTACGTAGACGGTAATATGATGGACTGGAGTGTACGTCCTAATATGATATTTACCGTAGCGTTTGATTATTCTCCTTTGGATCGTGCGCAAAAGAAACAGGTGCTTGATATTGTGACCAAAGAGCTGCTCACTCCGAAAGGAATTCGTTCGTTGAGTCCGAAGAGCGGTGGATATAATCCGAACTATGTAGGTCCGCAGATACAACGGGATTATGCTTATCATCAGGGTACTGCTTGGCCTTGGTTGATGGGATTCTATCTGGAAGCTTATCTTCGAATTTATAAGATGAGCGGGTTGTCATTCGTTGAACGTCAGCTGATTAGTTATGATGATGAGATGACAAGCCACTGCGTTGGTTCCATTCCCGAATTGTTTGATGGGAACCCGCCTTTCAAAGGACGTGGCGCAGTATCGTTCGCGATGAATGTAGCAGAAATACTGCGTGTCTTAAAGCTACTGTCTAAGTATTATTAAAAAAGGAGGAACGAAGATGAAAGTTTTAATGTTTGGATGGGAATTCCCTCCCAAAATATATGGTGGTCTTGCGGTTGCTTCTTATGGAATAACTAAAGGATTGAGTCTGCAAGGTGATATGGAGACGATTTTCTGTATGCCTAAACCTAGCGGCGAAGAAGAAAAGTTCTTGAAAATAATCGGTATGAATCAAGTACCCATCGTGTGGCGTGATGTCCACTATGACTACTTGAAATCACGTTTGTTGGAAATGACACCGGAAGAATATTACTCTTTCCGCGATCATATCTATGCTGATTTTTCTTATATGCATGTGAATGATTTGGGATGTATGGAATTTGCAGGTGGTTATCCCGGGAACTTGCACGAAGAAATTAATAATTTCTCGATCATTGCCGGAGTAGTAGCCCGTCAGCAGGAGTTTGATATCATTCATGCGCATGACTGGCTGACTTACCCTGCCGGAGTACATGCCAAAATGGTTAGCGGAAAGCCGCTTTGCATCCATGTGCATGCTACGGATTTTGACCGTTCTCGTGGCAAAGTCAATCCTACTGTTTATTCGATTGAGAAGAATGGTATGGATCATGCCGATTGTATCATGTGCGTATCCGAGCTTACTCGTCGCACTGTTATTAATGAGTATCATCAGGACCCCAGAAAGGTATTTGCAATGCATAATGCTGTTTATCCATTGTCGCAGGAACTGCTGGATATTCCGCGTCCCGATCACTCAAAAGAAAAGGTGGTCACTTTCCTCGGACGTATTACAATGCAGAAAGGACCGGAATATTTTGTAGAAGCTGCTGCGCTTGTATTGCAGCGTACTCGTAATATTCGTTTTGTAATGGCGGGGTCGGGCGATATGTTGAATGCCATGATTAACTTGGTTGCTGAACGTGGTATTGCCGATCGATTCCACTTCCCGGGCTTCATGAAAGGCAGACAGGTATATGAGGTTTATAAGAATAGTGATGTATTTGTCATGCCATCTGTCTCTGAACCTTTCGGTATCGCTCCGCTGGAAGCTATGCAGTGTGGAACACCTTCCATCATTTCTAAGCAATCTGGATGTGGCGAGATTCTTGATAAGGTGATAAAAACGGACTATTGGGATATTCATGCGATGGCTGACGCTATCCATTCTCTGTGTACCAATCCGTCTCTTTTCGAATATCTCAAAGAAGAGGGAAAGAAGGAAGTAGATGGGATTACGTGGGAAAAAGTCGGCTTGAGAATCCGTGCTCTCTACGAGTCTGTGTTAAGAAACTATGGTAAATAACAAAACAATAAATAAAAATGAGAACTATCTGTCTTTATTTTGAAATACATCAAATTATCCATTTGAAACGTTATCGTTTCTTCGATATTGGTAATGACCATTATTATTATGATGATTATGCCAACGAAACGGGTATGAATGAGGTCGCTGAACGTTCGTATATTCCTGCTCTCAATACATTGATTGAGATGGCGAAAAATTCGGGGGGGGCTTTTAAAGTAGCGCTTTCTATCTCGGGAGTAGCCTTGGAACAATTGGAAATTCATGCTCCGGCAGTCATTGATTTATTGCACCAGTTGAATGAAACTGGGTGTTGCGAGTTCTTATGTGAGCCTTATTCTCATGGTTTGTCTTCACTGGCTAACGAGGATTGCTTCCGTGAAGAAGTACTTCGTCAACGTGATAAGATGAAACAGATGTTTGGCAAAGAACCGAAAGTGTTCCGCAATTCTAGTCTGATTTATTCTGATGAAATTGGTGGATTGGTAGCTTCTATGGGCTTCAAGGGAATGTTGACGGAAGGTGCTAAACATGTGTTGGGATGGAAGAGCCCGCATTATGTTTATCACTGTAATCAGGCTCCAAGTCTTAAGCTCTTGTTGCGGGATTTCAAACTCTCTGACGACATCAGTTTGCGTTTCTCTAATTCAGATTGGGCGGAATATCCTTTGTTTGCCGATAAGTATATTAATTGGATCGATGCATTGCCACAAGAAGAACAAGTCATCAATATCTTTATGGAATTGAGTGCACTTGGTATGGCTCAACCGTTATCTTCCAATATTCTTGAATTTATGAAGGCACTGCCTGAATGTGCAAAAGCTAAGGGAATCACGTTCTCTACACCGACGGAAATCGTAACGAAGCTGAAATCAGTGTCGCAGCTTGATGTTGCCTATCCGATGTCATGGGTAGATGAAGAAAGAGATACTAGTTGTTGGCTGGGTAATGTTATGCAACGTGAGGCTTTCAATAAACTGTATAGTGTAGCCGAACGTGTTCATTTATGTGATGATCGTCGTATTAAGCAGGATTGGGATTACTTGCAGGCCAGCAATAACTTCCGTTTTATGACAACGAAGAACAATGGGATGTGGTTGAACCGTGGTATCTATGATTCTCCTTATGATGCTTTCACCAACTATATGAATATTTTGGGTGACTTTATCAAACGGGTAGATGCACTGTATCCTGTTGATGTAGACAGTGAAGAACTAAATTCTTTGTTGACTACCATTAAGAATCAGGGGGATGAGATTACTGAATTGGAAAAGGTATTGGCTAAATTACAGGCAAAAGTAGAAGCGGCAAAGAAAACGGCGGTCAAAAAGGCTACTAATGCTAAAGAGCCGGTAGTGAAAGAGGCCCCTGCTACTAAATCAAAACCTGCTGCAAAGAAAGCTGAAGTAAAGAAAGCAACAGCCGAGTCGAAGAAGTCTACGGGGAAAGCTAAAAAGGCTGCTGTTAAGTAAGAAGTATAAAAATTTATTATATGGAACCGTGAGTGAGATAAAATCAAACTCACGGTTTTTATTATGGATTAAGTTAAGATCTTTGTAGGAGAATATACTTTTGTAAGATAGTAACGCTATCCGATAGAAATAGTGACGCTATATGGTGACGATACCGTTAATATCCTAAGCATATACCGTCACTATTTCTTCTATATTAATCAGGGATCTTAGGCTTATTTATAGCTATAACGTACGCTAGCAAAGATTGCTGTTTGAGCGGTTTTATTATGGAATTATTCTATCTGACTTCTCTATAAATATATTATAAAGCAATAGCGCAAGTTACATTGAGTAACCTGCGCTATTGCTTTATAATATTTCAACTATTTCTTATTTTGATTTTGTTCCAAAGTTTGTAGAAACAACTTCAAGTTTTAATTTGTATTTATCTTGTTGTTCTTTATCTAAAGAAGCATTTGTGGCATTTGTACCTCCTTTTAATCGTGCATAACCAGGTTTCAGGTCATGTTGTATGCTAATAACATTGCTCGAAGAACCATAATAGCTATTACTTGAGGAAGCATCTGTGGTTACAAGTACTGGAATAAGTATAAATTTGTTCCAATCGCTTAATCTTTCCCAATCTACGATATTATCAACAGTCTCTTCTTTGACATTTCCTTCTGCGTCAGTTATTTGGAGAGTTATCGTTCCACCATTCTTGAGTTTCTTTTCTGCTTCTTCTCTTTCTCCATCTGCTAAACAGTCATTAATCATTTGAGTAATGTTGTTGAATGTATATTGAGTAAAGCTAGTAGTAGTAGAATTAAATAGAGATGAAGTTATACCATCACTAAGCTGATTATCTTTAAAGAAACTATCTTTATACTTTTTACGTATTAATAAAACATTACGAGGAGTAGACATACCAAACTTCTTGTCACTAGTTTCATTGTAGATAGGAATTCCTAATTTAACTGCATTCAAAGTATCTCCTTGGAGCTTTTCTGCTATTTGACTGATAGGGAGGGTTATTTGAGTGAAAATTCCTGCAGGACTCTTTAAGTAAGTCCATTTGGGCTCATTTATACATTCTTGAATTTTTTCTGTATCGTTTTCCAATCGATTGGCTTGGATGACTTCACGGGTAGATGTGAATGATCGTCCGTTGTATATTACAGAGTCTTTTCCAGCAGATGTGTGTCGTAGACCACCTGTTATGCTGTCTCTGGCATGCTCCAAGAATGCTACATCCATTTGTACGGAATTTACGTAGAGGATAGTACCGTCTCCATAGTCGCTTTTTACGTACAATCCGGGGAATATACTTTGAAATTTTTTGTATAGGTCTTTCGTGCGTCCTTCTTTTAAAAGTTTCAGTCCCAAATCCTGTGTTTTAGTCTGATCCAATGTAATTTTAATATAAGGAACGTAAGTTGAAAGATTACGTATAGAATCACTAATAGACAAATCAACTGCTGTATAAGATTTATTGCCTAATAAACTTGTCGTACTATCATAATATCTTGTAGGGTCGATATTGGTATAATAAGCATCTGGGTCTTCATTCCAATACTTGTCGCCTTTTTTCTTATCTAATACATACATACTTAGTCGGCAAGCTGTTAATGAATCTCCAAAATAACTGTCATACCAAAGATAAATATTGATTTGGCAGTTACCAATAGGATTTCCGTTCTCGTCTTTAATGATGGTGTAGTTACCAGATACACCTTCTGCCAAGTTTTCGAAATTTGTCATCATCTTTCCAGTACCACTTTCGGTGGTTCCAGAAAAAGCTTCTGGGAAAGTCATTCCTTCAGGACAATTAAGTTGTGCCAAGAACCCTGCCTGGTAAGTTCCGAATGTTTCATCAGTGAACTTACCTACATACCCCACATTAGTCATTGCATATATCTTACCGGCATGAACGGATTCTGTAGTCACATCAAAGGTAGATAGCTTTCCATTGATATTCTGGTCGCTTCCCGGAAACATTCCCAATCCCAGTCCGGCAGTGTTATCATCACAACCCCAAAAAGTGATTGCCAGTAAAGCTATTAAGGCGTATTTTGCTTTCATGATCGTCGTATCTTGATTTTTTTATTCTTCTTCGTTTGCAGTAGCATCCCATACCTGATCGTAGAACTCGTTGCAGGCATCTGCATAGTTTTCCGGGTTCTGGTAGTCAAGTACCAATTTGCCAGATTGGCGGGCATATTCAATAATAGACTCGTCTACTTTTTCGCTGTTTTGTATGACTCCATCCGAATAATCAACGGCGAGTTTACATAGAGCAGCATAGTCTACCGGCTCTTTCAAATCACCTAAATCTTTTTTGGAAATACCTTTCAGCATCAATTTGGCTGCGAAATCATCGCTAAGTGTATTCTTGAAGTCATCTTCATAAACAGAGAATACCACTTTGGCATCGCGGAAAGAAGGTTCGTCTTTATAGGCTTTCTTTATATAAAGAGGAGCTAGAGCTGTCATCCAGCCATGACAGTGAATGACATCAGGACACCAGCGAAGTTTTTTCACTGTTTCCAATACGCCGCGTGCGTAGAAAACGGCACGACTATCATTATCTTCATATTCTACACCATTTTCGTCCGCTGTCTGCATACGATTCTGGAAATAATCATCGTTATCGATGAAATATACCTGCATGCGTGCGGATTGGATAGATGCAACTTTTATAATCAAGGGGTGGTCAGTATCGTCGATGATCAGGTTCATACCCGAGAGGCGGATCACTTCGTGCAGCTGGTTTCTGCGCTCATTGATATTTCCCCATTTAGGCATAAAGGTTCTGATTTCACGGCCTTTTTCTTGTATCGCCTGTGGAAGGTTTCTACCTATATTGGCCATTTCGGATTCTGAAACGTAAGGTGTAATCTCTTGAGTAATAAATAAAACTTTATTCGCCTTTGTCATAATAACAATAGTTCACTATAATATTCTGCAAAGATACGAAAAAAAAGACACATTAAATAAGATATTCTTTCTTTATGTGGCAAATATTAGTTTATTTTGCAGAGTTTTTGCAAACGAGTAAAACATAAACCAATTGACGAAAATGAAAGTAGTGCACACTATCAAGGACTTACAGGCAGAATTGACTGCCTTGAGAGCCCAAGGTAAAAAGGTGGGACTGGTTCCTACAATGGGTGCTTTACATGCGGGACATGCATCTCTGGTAAAGCGCAGCGTAAGTGAGAATGGTGTAACTGTTGTGAGTGTTTTTGTGAATCCCACACAGTTTAACGATAAAAACGACTTAGAGAAGTATCCGCGTACATTAGATGCAGATTGCCGTTTGTTGGAAGAATGCGGAGCAGATTTCGCTTTTGCTCCTTCGGTAAGCGAAATGTATCCGGAACCGGATACCCGTCAATTTAGCTATGCACCATTAGATACGGTGATGGAAGGTGCTTTCCGTCCGGGGCATTTTAACGGTGTTTGCCAGATTGTCAGCAAACTGTTTAATGCCGTACAGCCGGACTGCGCATATTTCGGGGAGAAAGATTTTCAGCAGTTAGCAATTATTCGTGAGATGGTTCGACAATTGAAATATAACCTTGAAATTGTTGGTTGTTCAATTGTGCGTGAGGAAGACGGACTGGCATTGAGTAGCCGGAATAAACGTTTATCGGCAGAAGAACGTGAAAATGCTTTAAATATTTCCCGGACCTTATTTAAAAGTCGTAACTTTGCAGCCACTCACACGGTGAGCGAGACGCAAAAGATGGTAGAAGATGCAATCGAAGCTGCTCCGGGCTTGCGCATGGAGTATTTTGAGATTGTAGACGGAAACACATTGCAGAAAATTAGTAATTGGGAGGATACTTCCTATGCAGTTGGATGCATCACAGTATTCTGTGGAGAAGTCCGGCTGATTGATAATATTAAATATAAAGAATAACTAAAAAGACGAAACCTTATGATGATTGAAGTGTTGAAGTCGAAAATTCATTGTGCACGTGTCACAGAGGCCAATCTGAACTACATGGGTAGTATCACGATTGATGAAGACCTGTTGGATGCTGCAAACATGATTGCGGGAGAGAAAGTGTATATCGCTGATAATAACAATGGTGAACGCTTTGAAACCTACATTATCAAAGGTGAACGCGGTTCGGGTAAAATTTGCCTGAATGGTGCTGCTGCCCGCAAGGTGCAACCGGATGATATTGTTATAATCATGTCCTATGCATTGATGGATTTTGAGGAAGCCAAGTCGTTTAAACCGGCTGTAATCTTCCCCGATCCTGCGACGAACAAAGTGGTAAAGTAGAAAGTATCTTTGATATTTGAAATAAGAAAAGCCCCGTTTACATTTTGTAGACGGGGCTTTTCTTATTTTATTTTTATGCCGGGGGACGAGTGATGTTCCGCCCACGTGTGAGTTGGCTTTAGCTCACCTGTTAATAAGTGGCAATTTAGTTACCGGCGTTTGCCTTCAATTGTTCATTCATGGCGGCAGCGGCTTTACGGCCATCGCCCATCGCCAGAATAACAGTAGCGCCACCGCGAACGATATCGCCTCCTGCATAAATCATAGGGATGGAAGATTCCATGTTATCATCCACAGTGATGGTTCCTTTTCGTCCTAGTTCCAGTCCTTTGATGGAGCTTGGAACAATTGGGTTAGGGGATACTCCGACGCTGACAATTGCCAGGTCGATATCAATTGTTTCTGTTGCTCCCGGGATGGCTACAGGACTACGACGTCCGGAAGCATCCGGCTCGCCTAATTCCATCTTTTGCAAAATAACCTGTTTTACGCAACCTTGTTCATCAGCAATATATTCGATCGGATTATGTAGTGTAAGGAATTCAACTCCTTCTTCTTTAGCATGTTTTACTTCCTCGATACGTGCAGGCATTTCCTCTTCCGAACGGCGATAGATAATGATAGCGCGCTCTGCACCAAGACGTTTGGCAGTACGAACAGAGTCCATCGCTGTATTACCACCACCGATTACTGCTACGTTTTTACCGAAAGCTACCGGAGTGTCCGAATCTTCACTGGCAGCGTCCATCAGATTAACGCGAGTGAGGTATTCGTTGGACGACATGATATTGATGGAATTCTCTCCCGGGATATTCATAAAGTTAGGCAGCCCGGCGCCGGAAGCCACAAATATTCCTTTGAAACCTTCAGCTTTCAAGTCCTCTACGCCGATTGTTTTTCCTACGATACAGTCTTTGATGAAGTTAACCCCCATCTTGCTAAGGTTCTCGATTTCTACGTCTACAATCTTGTTTGGCAAACGGAATTCTGGAATACCATATTTCAACACACCACCAATCTCATGCAATGCTTCGAATACAGTTACATCATATCCATATTTAGCCATATCTCCGGCAAATGCCAATCCTGCAGGTCCCGAACCGATCACAGCTATTTTGATGCCGTTCTTCTCTGCAATGACAGGTACGGAGATTTGCCCGCTTTCACGTTCGTAATCAGCTGCGAAACGTTCCAGATAACCGATAGCGACGGGCTTTTCATTCATTTTTAAATGAATACATTTTGATTCGCACTGTTTTTCCTGTGGACACACACGACCGCAAACAGCCGGAAGCGCACTTGTTTCTTTCAATGTTTTAGCAGCTTCAAGAAACTCTCCACGTTCGATATTCTTAATGAAGCGAGGAATATCAATACCTACCGGACAGCCTTCCATACATCCCGGATTAGCACAGTCGAGACAACGTTTAGCTTCTGTAACAGCCTGTTCTGCTGTTAATCCTTGATTTACTTCCTCTTTACGGCTGTGTGAACGATATTCAGCGTCAAGCTCGTTCATTTCTACACGGGGAATGGCTGTACGTTCTTTCGGTTTCATTGATTTGCGTAATTCCTGTCTCCAGGCTGCATTACGGCTTTTCTCGTCGATTTCTTTGGTTGCTTCACATTCCGGTTGCAGTTTATGCATTTCTTCGCGCTCGATATTTTTGAACGCGCCCATACGTTTCAGCATTTCATCAAAATTCACTTGGTGACCATCGAATTCAGGACCGTCTACACAAACGAATTTAGTTTTTCCTCCTACAGTGATACGGCAAGCACCACACATACCAGTTCCATCCACCATGATGGTGTTCAATGAAACATCAGTCGGAATTTCATATTTCTTAGTCAGCAAGCAAACGAACTTCATCATGATGGCAGGACCGATAGCGAAGCATTTGTCCACTTTCTCGCGTTTGATAACTTCTTCTACGCCTTCTGTCACCAGACCTTTACGACCGTAAGAGCCGTCATCTGTCATGATAATTACTTCGTCAGAGCTTTCACGCATTTCTTTTTCTAAAATAATCAGGTCTTTGTTGCGTCCGGCCAGTACAGTGATAACACGGTTGCCGGCTGCTTTCAAAGCCTGTACGATAGGAAGCATCGGAGCTACGCCTACACCACCACCAGCGCAGACTACTGTTCCGAATTTCTCTATATGGGTAGCTTGTCCGAGCGGGCCTACTACGTCAGTGATGTAATCGCCTTCATTCAGTTCACAGAGACGGGTAGAAGAAAGTCCGACTTCCTGCACTACCAGAGTAATGGTACCTTTTTTGAGGTCAGAACCTGCGATAGTCAATGGCATACGTTCTCCTTTTTCACCTACACGCACGATGACAAAGTGTCCGGCCTTACGGGATTTAGCAATTAAAGGAGCTTCAATTTCAAATTTGAATACTTTTTCAGAAAAGCGTTCCTTGCTAATGATTTTGTTCATTATCTAATTAATTTGTTGTTTTTATTACGTAACTGCTATCAGAATGATATAAATTTTGGCAAAGATACAGCTAATTTACGAAATATAAAAGAAAAGCCACTCTTTTGATGAGTGGCTCTCTGTATATGGGTACTTTTATTAGTCTGTCATGCCAAGTCTTAGTCTATCATGTCAAAGCCGCAATACGGAACCAATGCTTTCGGAATTCTGATACCTTCCGGAGTTTGATTGTTTTCGAGTAGGGCAGCAACAATACGTGGCAGTGCTAATGCTGAACCGTTCAGTGTGTGGCAGAGTTCGGTTTTCTTTTCTGCATTACGGTAACGGCATTTCAGGCGGTTGGCCTGGTAAGTGTCGAAATTGGATACGGAACTTACTTCCAACCAACGCTTCTGTGCTTCAGAATATACTTCGAAGTCGAAGCAAAGAGCAGCAGTGAAACTCATGTCTCCACCGCAAAGACGGAGAATGCGATAGGGGAGTTCCAGTTTTTGCAACAGTCCTTCTACATGGTCCAGCATTTCCTGATGAGATTGTTTAGAATGCTCCGGTTTGTCGATACGAACCAATTCCACTTTGGAGAACTCGTGCAGACGATTCAGGCCACGTACATCTTTACCATAAGAACCTGCTTCGCGACGGAAACATTGTGTATACGCACAATTCATTATAGGTAATTGTTTCTCTTCCAGAATCACATCGCGGTAGATATTAGTTACGGGAACTTCCGCTGTCGGGATCAGGTATAAATCATCTACTTCACAATGATACATCTGTCCTTCTTTGTCCGGAAGCTGTCCGGTGCCATAGCCGGAAGCGGCGTTGACTACTGTCGGCGGCATGATTTCGGTATATCCGGATTTGCGTGCTTCATCCAGGAAGAAGTTGATAAGGGCGCGTTGAAGTTGTGCTCCTTTACCTTTGTATACTGGGAAACCCGCACCTGTGATTTTTACGCCCAGGTCGAAGTCTATTAAATCATATTTCTTTGCCAGTTCCCAGTGGGGGAGTGCATCTTTAGGAAGTTCGGTTTCCATACCTCCCATTTTTTCTACGACGTTATCTTCGGCACCTACGCCTTCCGGTACGCTGTCATAAGGTATGTTTGGGATGGTATAAAGTACATTCTGCATATCAGTTGCAGCCTGTGTCATGGCAGCATCCAGCTCTTTGTTGCCTTCTTTTAGTTCGGCAACGCGGGCACGTGCAGTTTCAGCTTCCTCTTTTTTGCCTTCTTTCATCAGTTGACCGATGGTGCGCGAAAGTGAGTTAACCTCTGCCAGGTTTTTATCTAATTCATTTTGTGTGCTACGTCTCTTGTTGTTAAGAGCGATCACCTGATCGATCGTTTCCTTTGCATTCTTGAAATGCTTCTTTTCCAGTCCGCGGAGTACCGCCTCTGTGTTTTCTGTAATTTGTTTAATGGTAAGCATATCTATACTTTTTATGAACTTTCTTATTTAAGCTTACAAAGATAAAGAAAAAACGAATAATCAAGCAAATATATACCATCATAATATATATAGAAATAATATATATGGAAATAATACTATTGTGTGTTGTATATAAACCTCTGATGTCTGTTTGTATATAAACGTATTTTAATGATGGGTGTTTTATATAGAAGCTGGGCTATGAAGTGAATTGGATATAAAAAGAAAGGAGATACAATCTTGCAGATTGCATCTCCTTGTCTTAAATATTTTCAGTCCGGATAATTATGCTTCTGTTGCAGGAACGATAGAAACATATCTTCTATCTTCTTTACCTACTTTGAAATTAACTGTTCCGTCTACTAAAGCGAAAAGAGTGTGGTCTTTACCCATTCCGATGTTTTCACCCGGGTGGAATTCAGTACCTCTTTGACGAACGATGATGTTACCTGCTTTGCAAGCTTCGCCACCAAATATCTTAACGCCTAATCTCTTGCTCTGTGATTCGCGGCCGTTCTTAGAACTACCGACACCTTTCTTATGTGCCATTTCTTCTTACTTTTTAATTGATTAAGCTACTACTTCTGTAATTGTTAATTCAGTGAACTGTTGACGGTGACCGTTCAGTTTTCTGTGTCCTTTTCTTCTTTTCTTGTGGAAAACAAGAACTTTGTCGCCTTTAACCAAGTTTGAAACAACCTGGCAAACAACTTTAGCGCCTTCTACGGTAGGAGCACCTACTGTAACGTTTCCGTCTTTGTCTACCAAAAGAACTTTTTCAAATTCTACTGTTGAACCGTTTTCTGCACCTTCGATGTGGTGAACGAACAACTTTTGACCAGCTTCTGCTTTAAACTGCTGACCGTTAATTTCTACAATTGCGTACATCTTATATATAATGTATAAGTTAGCTCCGGCGGGTGGTCTTTAATCACTTAAAGAGCTCTTTATCGAACCCGTTGCGGAATAATCGGGCACAAAAGTACTATTTTTATTCGTTCCCGACAAATATTTCTTTTATTTTTTGCAGGAGATAAAATGATTACAGCAAATAAATGAGCATTTTAACTCTCATTGCAGCTTATTGGACCAACTCTCCCAAATTCTGCATAATGATTTTGTGTGGATAGTCACGGAGTTCCTCGGCTGTTGTCATTCCATTCAATACGCCGGCAAAATCTACTCCTGCATTTCGGGCCGTTTCGGCATCTACCGTGCTATCTCCGATATACAAAGTTTCTTCGGGTGTACTTCCCAAATGTTCCAAAGCAAATAGTACCCCTTCCGGTGAAGGTTTCGGTGCTTTTACATCTTCTCCTCCCACAACTATATCGAGAAAATCCTTTGGCAGATATTCTTCCAGATAACTCAATATTCGGAAGCGATACTTGGTAGAGATAATTCCGACGCGGGCACCCCGTTTCTTCAATTCTTTCAGTGTAGATAATGTATCAGGAAAAAGACAGGTATTTACATTCATGTGTACATCAGCTTCCAGTCTGTATTCCTGCCGGAAAGATTCTAACTGTTCCGGGTCGGTAATTCCGGTAAGGATACTGAATGATTCTTCCAGTGTTTTGCCGATCGTGCGCTTGATAGCTTCATCGGTAACGGTTAAATACTGGTGCCGGGTGAGCACAATTCTGAAACATTTAACGATACCACGCGACGAATCGGCTAATGTATAGTCGAAATCGAATAAATAGGTTTTGTAGTTCATTGGGGAAAACTTTTCCGCAAAAGTACTAAATACTTTTCTTATTTCACAGGTTCTATTGTGTATCCTTGGCTTTTTAGCAACTTTAATAATCCTTTTTCCCCGGGAAGGTGCAGGGCGCCTACCGCAACAAAAGTCGGAGCGGCTTTCATGATAGCCGGTAATTTTTCAGCCCATATTTTATTACGGTTGTAAATAAGGGCATCTTCTTCGCAGGGAAGTGCGTCGCATTGATTACCTTTGCGCTCTTCGCTGATTTTGAACATAGTGTTCAAATCCTGTTTCATGTAAGCGTTCGTGAGCTTTTTCAGGTTTTCTACTTCTGCTTCTATGTTATTAAGAGTGCACATGAGTAGCTGTGCTTGTCGTTGTAGTGAACTACCGTTGAAAAGCAGGTTGAATTGGAATTCGGCAGTTTCCAGACCATCCACTTTTTTCCCGTTTTGGGTGGCTTGGCTTTGAAAGAACGTGTCGAGTTGCTCTTGCGGGTTGAACTTTCCTACGTGTTTTATGTAAGCCATCACCACTACATTATTCAACAGGAAGGCAGGTTTTAGCTTCGGAGCCATATTTAAGTCTACCATCAGGTTTTCTTTGCAGAATTTGTTAGCAGTCTCAAAGTCTTCCGGAGAAAGGAGGGAGGTCAGTGTGGTATCACTTTCGATCATCATTGCCTTTTGCATCTTTCCCATGGTGGCGGGCGACTGCATTTCCGACATTTTCAGTTCTCCATACACCTGTTGCGTTTCATTCATCGCTTTTTGAAGTCCGGCAATGCTGTCCATGATGCTGAATGGTGCCAGGTGATGAGTACCTATGATGTAGGACGGTTGGGTTAGTCCGTTGCCGGACACTTTCCATAAAAGTTGTGCATTGGCACTGAATGCCACACAGATAAATATAACTGCTCCGATGAATGATTTCATAATTTTATATCATTAGAAGTTGATAATTAACGTATCCTGCCTCCGCTTATCCAGTGTTTGGTATAATAACTCTCGTTCAAGTTGCTGACGATCACTCCTTTACTGGTACTGGAATGAATGAACTTTCCGTTTTTCAGATAAATACCTACATGAGCTACTTTCTTTTTTGAACGGCTACTGGTAAAGAATACCAAGTCTCCTTCCCGAAGGTTTCGCTTAGCGACCTTATTACTTTCTTTTTTCAAGTCCTCTGTATTGCGTGGCACTTGGGTGCGGTATACCTTTCGATACACTTGATAAACCAGCCCCGAACAATCTGTTCCTCGTTTAGAATCACCTCCACCACGATAAGGAACCCCTATCCAATCGGCTGCTTCGAGATAGAGCTTATGATTATCTTCCAGATTGACATCTACACCTAATAAAATAGAAGCTCGTGCCAATGCTTGATAGTCCAGCCGGGGAGCGGAAGTGCGACAGGAACTAAATATAGCAGCCAGCCCAACTAATAGATAGATAAATTTTAATTTTGCCTTCATCAACTGTATCTCAATCATTAATTATCAACCCCATCAATCATAACTCATAACTCATAAATCTCCCTCACTCTTCTTCTACATTAAAATAATCCTCCAGTTCTTTTTCTGCGGAGTTATCTTCGTTGATAATATCCCGGATGATGACCCCGTGTTCCAGTAAAGCGATCCGTGGACATACATCTACGGTATGATTGAGGTTGTGACTGGATATGATAACCGTAGCCTGATGCTCCTCGTTGTATTTCTTAAGCAGATGTTTAATGATAGACTGTGAACTTGGATCGAGGAAATTGAACGGTTCATCCAAGATTAATAATTGCGGATAATGAAGCATGGCGGAGATTATCCCGATCTTTTGCTTGTTACCGGCAGAGTAGTTGCGAATTAATTTTTTGTGTCCGATCACTTCTCCGCTCATAAAGCGTTCGAAAGGGATAAGACGTTCGTCTACTTCTTCTTTTTTGAGTCCATACATTTTCCCGATGAAATAGAAATATTCTTCCGGAGTGAGATAATCGATCAGGAAGCCATCGTCAATGAAAGCACCGGTAATGCTTTTCCAGTCTTCACTCTGGCTGACATCAATATCATTTATAATCACTTTTCCATCGTCTGCTTTCAGCAGATCCAACATCAATCGGAAAAGAGTTGTTTTACCGGCACCGTTGTTACCCACCAATCCGAGCATGTCGCCTTGATTGATTTCGTAATGTTCTATGTCTACGGCAACCTTTTCACCGAAATTCTTTTTAAGTTTATCAATGGTAATCATGATCTTCAATGTTTATATAGTTAATGATTCATGAACGTTTATTGGCGGCTGTCTCTGAAGCCTTCCATATTTTCGTACCGCCGTTTCATGAAGCGATGATATACATTTTTTATCCATAAAGGAGAGGTCAGGGTAAATCCGAGACCAATCACTAACAGGATTGTGTAAGTGATTGTTTCTCCCCAAAGTGCATTTAACAGGCTGTATAAGATAAGCGGTACGCCGAAAGCACCGAAATTGACCAACATCTGTATGGCGCTATTGTTTTGTCGGCTTGTCACTTTTTCGTTCAGAGGTACTGTCTGTTTGTTGTAAACAGCCAGTTGGAAGAAGCAGAAATAGATAAAGCCAATGGTATAGAAAAACCAGGCAAAAGCACCCAGTAAGGTAAGTTTGTTCATGATGATAGCGGGGATCATCAGTATGAAAGGTATAATCTCACCAATACTGTATGTGTAATATTTAGCTTTCAGCAAACTCATAATCGATTCTTTGCGAGACATCAGACCATCAATGTAGTTGCCTTCAAATGACATTATCTGTGAAAGGATAATCATTCCGAATACGGCAAAGTTATACACACAAATAAAAGAGGTCATGAAATTACCGTCATAGACACTGGAAAAGCTAAGTGCAACGGAGAAAGCTACAATTACGATAGAGATATTGCGTAGTGCACCTTTGCAGCGGCGGTTGCGTAAGAGCATTTTCAGTTCCAGCCGCATATATTCGCCCACTTCTCCGTAACGTTCGAAGAATTTATATTCGGAGACGTGTTTAATTTGGGTATCATCCACTTTGGCTAGCTCTGCATAAATCAGCCCGGACATGATTTTGCGGTTAATCAGCCATAAAAGGGCAATCACAAGTATGGTGCCGAGAAAATAGAAAATGTTTCCTTGTATATATCCGTCTCCCAGATCCATGAAGAAATAGAAGAGCGGGCTATCTTCGGGAATAAAAAGAAGGCAGCCTATTCCACCGTAGAAAGCGATAGGTAATAGAATCCACCAAATACGTTCGTTGATAAGAGTGCGGCAAAGCAAGTACCAGTAATTGTTGGCAATAATTAATAGCAGGATACCGATAAGATAGGTGATAACACCGGAGATACCGAAAAACTTGGTAATAGTGATGAAGGAAAAAGGGACAAACAGAAACAACCAGAACAGGTTGAACAGACTTAGTCCCGAGCGGATCAGTAAAAAGTCGATGACACGAATTCGTTTAACCGGCAACAGGAGGTAAGGTTTTACCTCCTGTGTCGGTGTTTTTTGTAACGGAACACGCAACAGGAAGTCCAGTGCCAGGATAAAGATCAGAACCACTGCGTTCATTACATGATATGGTTCCCGGTTGGGAACCATATCTGAAAAACCGAACGCGAACGTCGTACCGAAAAATATCAGGTAACCGGCCCAAAATGCGCCCATGACATAACCGAGTATTTTAGCAACTTTGTTCTTTTCATACATCGGGTGCCGTTTGGCGGCGAGCCTTCCATGTTTACGTAATTCGTTGAATATCATCATTCAGTAGATATACTAGAGAAATATTTATTTGTTTTCTTCCGGTACAGTCATAATGACTTGAATTTCGTTGTTCTGTTTCAGCAACTTGGCAAGGAAGTCTTGTACTTCTTTTGCAGTGATGCTGTTGACCAACTTTTCATAGTCTTTTGTATTATCGATACCGGTGTAGAAGTATTCGTCCATGTTATTGAGCCAGTAGCCATTTTCTTTTTGGGCGTCTTTATACTTCTTCAGCATATATTCCTTAATCTTCTGCATGTGTTCGGCAGACGGACCTTCTTTGGCCATTTTGTGGAGTTGTTCCACAACGATAGCAGAAAGGTGGTCTTTCTTGGCAGGATCAGTCTGGAATACGATTTGAAGAACCAATTCTTCTTTCGGATATTTACCCAGGCTGCCGTTACAGCTTACGCCGTATGTACCACCTTCTTTTTCACGGATTTCTGCTGTGTAAACCAAATCCAAAGCCTGATCTAAGAAGCTAAGCAGGACGTTGTTGCGCAAGTCGTATTTGCAACTACCGCTATAAAGGAACATGATGGTAGCCATCGGAGTTTCCTGTGCTTTTGCGAATACATTCTTGATCTGTCCTTTGCGGATATCCATGTGGTTGTCCTTGAAAGTCTCTTTACGGTTGATAGATGGCAGGCTACCCAGATATTTGGCGATCAACGGTTTCATCGTTGCCAAGTCTACATTTCCCACCAGGTAGAAAGTAAAGTCGCTTGCGTCTTTGTAGCGGTCTTTGTACATTTCGAGAATACGGTCGTAGTTGATCTGGTCTACCATATATTCTTTCATTCGGATAGCACGCGGATGATGACCATATAATACACTTGTAATAGTGTCACTGAAAGCAGTCATCGGGTTGGCATCCGCATTTTGAAGTTCGGCTTTCAAGCGATTCTTGTAAGATTCGAATGCTTCATTGTCCTTGCGTGGAGAAGTGAAAGTCAGATAAGTGAGTTGCATCATTGTTTCGAAATCTTTCGGTGCACAGCTACCGGAAACCGTTTCTGTTGTATTACCGATACCGGCAGCCACGTTTGCACGTTTACCGGCAAGAGCTTTGCCCAAGTCAACCTTGCTGAAATTACCGATACCACCCACCAGGGCTACTCCGTTTAATTGAGCAATATTGATGATCTCTTCGTTCGGGAATATGCTCGTACCACCGAAACTTACCCCTTTCATAACAATTTGGTCAGCTTTGAAATCAGTAGGCTTCACATATACAGTTACACCGTTGGAAAGCACTAACTTAGTCGTACCATAAATGTCTCCGGCTTTTTCAGAAACAATTTTGCCACCTTTCAGTTCTTCCGAGATCAGCGGTTCGTTAGAGACTTTGTCTTCATAAGGCTTCAAGTCAAATGACTTCATTTGTTTCAGCAGAGCGGCAATCTCTTCTTTAGTAGGATATTTCACTCCTTCTTTTTCCGGACCGGCCAACAGAACTACCTGGTTATTATCAGTAATCAGTTGTTGCATGATCTGGTTAACAGCTTCTACCGGAATATTCGGAGCTAGTTTGTTCAGGAGCGTATATTCAACTTCGATTCCCGGAATCGGTTCTTTATCAAGGAAGTTGTTAACGTATTCGTTGACATAAGAACCACTTTTGGTTTTTTCGCGTTCGTTGTAAGCAGATTCTACGGCTTGCAGATAGTTGGCGCGTGCGCGGTCATATTCTGTTGCTGTAAATCCGAAGCGGCGTGCGCGTTCTGCTTCTTCCAGGATAGTCTTCGTAGCTAAATCGATTCCGTCGATTTTGCTGCTTGCGCTGATACTGAATGCTTCTTTAGTTTTGGCAAGGAAATATTCTCCATATTCTGCACCGGCACTTGTGAAAGGAGGATTAGCAGTCTGGCGAAGTTCGTTCAAACGGTTGTTCAGCATATTCATAGCCATGCTGACCATGTAGCTCGTTGCGTAATAAGCGATGGTATTCTTCAAAGAATCCGGGGTAGCATCTTGTTTGAAGAAAATGTTGACAGAAGGATTCTTTACTTCTTTGTCGGTGCCGATATAGATCAGCGGTTCCTGATTGTCTGCTACCGGATAGTAGATACGTTCGGCCGGATTTACCGGAGCTTTTACGTCTGCGAATACTTTTTTAAGTTTGGCTTCAATTTCATCTACGTTGATGTCACCTACAATAACGATACCTTGCAGGTCCGGACGATACCATTTGGCGTAATAATCGCGGATATCCTGATACGGGAAGTTGTTGATAACGTCAATGCTTCCGATAGGCATACAGTCTGAATATTTAGAATCCGGATACATCGTAGGCTGTGCATTGGTCATGATACGGAGCATACCGCTGTTACGACTTCTCCATTCTTCGCGGATTACGCCACGTTCTTTGTCTATTTCCTTGTCAGCAAGGTCGATGGCACTCGACCAGTCGTGAAGGATAAGCAAGCAAGAGTCTACTACATTAATGTTTTCAGTCGGTACGTTGCTGATATTATATACCGTCTGATCGACGCTGGTATATGCATTCAGGTTTGTACCGAATTTGATGCCTTTCGTTTCGCACCAAGGTATAATGCCAAGACCTGTCTCATCACCCGGGAAGTTTTTGGTTCCATTGAAAGCCATGTGCTCCAGGAAGTGAGCCAAACCACGTTGTTGCGGTTCTTCAAGGATAGAACCTACTTTCTGTGCGATGTAGAATTCTACTCGTTTTTCAGGAAGTGCATTGTGTCGAATGTAATAGGTAAGCCCGTTGTCCAGTTTACCGATGCGGACGTTCTTGTCCACAGGCAGTTCTTGCATGGGTTGTGCAAGTACGAGCTGGAAATTGCAGCATATAAAAAGGACTGCAATAAATAATCCACGTAATAAATGTTTCATGTTCTATTTAGTTTAAATAAATATTTCTTTGTTATTTGTCGTCTTGTTTGGTTGTAAATCACAAATAGACAGGGAAAAGAGTTATTTTATGGCTTCCCGTATCCTGACTAACTTCGTTAACAGCCCTTCCAGAAGGTCTAACTTTAGCATATTGGCACCGTCACTTTTAGCTACCGCAGGATTCTCATGTGTCTCAATGAATATCCCGTCAGCACCCACGGCGATACCAGCTTTGGCTACTGTCTCTATCAGTTGCGGCATTCCACCGGTTACTCCACTGGTCTGGTTGGGCTGCTGCAGGGAATGGGTGACATCCAGAATAACCGGATAACCGAATGATTGCATTTCAGGGATGCCGCGATAGTCTACAACAAGATCCTGATAACCGAAAGTCGTTCCGCGTTCGGTGAGCATCACACTTTTGTTTCCGGCTTCCACCACTTTATCGGCAGCAAACTGCATTGCCAGCGGAGAAAGAAACTGTCCTTTTTTGATATTGATGGTTTTTCCGGTTTTCGCTGCTGCAACCAACAAATCGGTCTGGCGGCAAAGGAAAGCCGGGATTTGAAGTACATCTACATATTCGGCTGCCATAGCTGCTTCATCTGCACTGTGAATATCTGTCACAGTCGGAACTCCGAAAGTCTCATGTACCTTTCTTAATACTTTGAGTGCTTTTTCGTCACCGATACCTGTAAACGAATCCAGGCGTGAGCGGTTTGCCTTGCGGTAAGAGCCTTTGAATACGTATGGAATTTGCAGAGCTTCGGTGATTTTTACTACTCGTTCGGCAATGCGCATTGCCATTTCTTCACCTTCTATAACGCATGGACCCGCCAACAGAAAGAAGTTACCGGCAGGATTGTTCTTAAGTTCTATCATTTTTCTTAATCTAATTATAAGTTTATGTTTCAGGCACGGATTACGCGGACTATACGGCTTTTGCAGATGTAGATTTACTAAAAAACGTGTAATCCGCGTAATCCGTGCCTGAATTTATCAATTTGGAATAATAAGCGTTGTTTTTTCCGAAAGCACCCCTACTTCCAGCGGGAAATGTCTGGGCAACAACCGCCCGTCCAAATCCACAGCGGCGTTTTGTGCCCGGAGTACTTTTACTTTCTTCGTCCGGTAGCTTTTCACTACCTTATGATTCAGGATTCTTCCCTGAATCAGCATCCATAGTCCGGAGATAATTTGCAGGAATTCCGGTCGGTAGATAACGGAGACATCCAGCCATCCGTTATAAGGAACGGCGCTAGGCGTCTGTCCCCATCCCCAGGCACTGCCTATGCATACGGTCATGATGCGTCCGCGGATATGCTCGTCGTTGATGCGGAGGTGCATCCTATAGAGTTTCCGTTCAAATATAAGAGAAAACAGGGCGGCCACGTAGGACAGGAATTTCACTCCCCAGAAGCGTTTGGTCTGATCGGTGATTTTAACGATTCGTGCCCCCAGTCCGATATTAACAGCATTGAGGAAATAGCGGCGTTGGTGTTCTTTTCCATCGTAGAAATTGCAGTACCCCACATCTATTTTCTTCAGCCGGTGATTAATGATACAGTCGACAGCCGGTTTATATTCGGTACTAAGCCCCCAATATTTGGCGAAGTCGTTTCCGATACCATTGGGAATCATGCCGAGAGCGATGTTTTCTTTATCTTCGGCATCGGATAGCATAATGCCGTTGATGGCATCATTTAATGCCCCATCACCGCCCACAATGACAATCGTGCGATAACCATTGTTGGCCAAAATCTTGGCGAGACGTTCCACCGAACCGAAACCTTCGGATTGTACATAGTCATAGTCCACGCCTTTGCTGTCCATGTACTCCTTAATTTCTTTCCAGCGCTTTTTTACCTTTCGGGTACCAGCTTTCGGGTTGTAAATCACTCCCCATTTCTTTGGTTCTACACTCATATTCGTATATCTATCCTATTGTGTATTAAAAATCACACTATATAACTGACAAAGATACTAAATCCCTTCCAGTTTCTCTTTTACAAAAGCTATCTTTTCTTTCATCGGCAGTTCCGCATTCATCCAATGGATGGTAAATCCTCTTCTTTCCATGCCGCGAAACCAGGTCATTTGTCGTTTGGCAAACTGATGGATCGCAATTTCCAGACCGTTGAACATCTCTTCATAGGTTAGTTTTCCAATAACATACAATGTCAGGTATTTATATTCCAACCCATAATAGATTAAATCATCCGGCGCAATTCCTTGCTCGATCAATTGCCGCACTTCATCTACCATTCCTTCGTCCAACCGTTGTTTCAAGCGGCGGGTGATCTTTTCACGACGCAGTTCCCGGTCAATATCCACTCCGATAATGAGGCTGTTCAATTCAGGAAACTCCCGTTCGGGAACCGGATGGGCAGCATAATATTCTTCAATCTCTATCGCACGGATAGCACGTTTCACGGTATCTACATCGGTAGAATTGTGTAATGTTTTGTACCGGCCTAATATTTCCGTCAACTCTTCGAGCGAATGATTTGCCAAACGAATACGTAATTCAGGGTTTTCCGGCACGGGCATCAGCTTATATCCTTTCAATACGGATTCCAGATACATGCCTGTCCCTCCACATAAAACGGGGAGACAGCCTTTTTGTTTGATTGATTCGTAAGAAATCAGGAAATCGCGTTGATATTCGAATACATTATATTTATATCCGGGATCTGCAATATCGATTAAGTGGTAGGGGATTGTACGTCCGTTTACTGTATAGTCTGCCAAGTCTTTTCCCGTACCGAGATCCATCCCTCTGTATATCTGACGAGAGTCGGCACTGATAATTTCTGTATTGAGTTCATAGGCCAAGGCCGCGGCAAAGGGAGTTTTACCCGAGGCTGTAGGTCCGAGTATGGCGATTAAATCATAGTCCGGCATAGCTTCATTCTTTTATATCTGCAAAATTACGAAATAATTTTAACCTGTTTGATATTCAATCACTTTTTTATCAAGATAAGGAGAGGGAGAAGGATTCTTTATGTTTTCGTTCTTGTACAAAATGAATTCCCACCTCCACGCACTGAAAAAGAATTTTTCATTTCATTTCTCATATTCTCATTGTTTTTGATAAACGAAAGATAATCAGATAGATATTTTATGAGAAATACTTTTTAAAACGGCATTTCTCATAAGTTTACCCGTATTTTGGCTCAAAATCGACCTTATTCTCATAGTGTTTCAGGGTATTTCTCATAGTCAAAAGCCATTCGTCCTTCCTTTTTTCTTTCGACTTACCTTATTTTTATCAGGAAATGAAGCTACTATTTAGATAAAATAGTGGCTTTTTGCTTGAAGATGCTCATTAGTTCCGATTGTCCCATATATTGTGGGAAAGTATTCCCACATATTGAAGGAAAACTTTCCCACAAAATGAGGGAATCCTTTCCCAAGCTGTTGGGAATCTTTTCCCACAATATATGGGACTAAGGCACTGTATATGGAACAAGCAAAAGGAATACATCGTTCTATTTATTCAATGCCGGCTTCCGGCACATTACACTATGAGAAATACCTTGAAACACTATGAGAATAAGGTCTATTTAGAGCTAAAATACGGATAAACTTATGAGAAATACCGTTTTAAAAAGTATTTCTCATAAGATATTAATCTGATTATCTTCCGTTTATCTAAAAACAATGAGAATATGAGAAATGAAAATGAAAAATCGTTTGCAGGGAGCACGGAATAGATTGTATTTAGTTCATTTTTTGTACCAATAATGAGTCTATTCATATCTCAAATTCAGTTTCATTTATTTTTTGTTGATCGTTTGTATCGTCCGGCATACCTTTCCGTTTTTATCCACGCCTTCTATGGTAATATCCTCCGGTGCAGTGCTGTCCGGAGTATAATATTCTATAGTTGCTTTTCCGTCTGCATCCAGTTGTAAGGATGGATTCCAGTAGATAGTACTTCGTAAATCCGAACGTTGATCATTCTTTTTCTCGGGAGTGTCATAAGTCGGCTGATAGAACTCTACTGAATCGCTATATCCCAATGGAGTACATGTAATAATGCCCTGTGCCGGTCTTGCCGGAAGATCCTTGCCGTCTTTCAGGGTAATGACAATAGCGCCTGCCGAACCGCGGGAACCTAAAATTGCTGCATCAGCACCACGAAGAAGGCTCAAACTGGACATGTCGCTGGTTTGAATCATGGTCAGTATGTCGTTGTCGTCTTCATAGACAACATCATCAATGACGATAACGGGCTGTTCAGGATTATTACGGATATGTATTTCGTTTCCGTTTGTCACACTGACCCCCGGAAGCCTGCTGACTGCATCGAAGGCCGTCTGTGCGCCGAATCCTTCAAGTCTGTCTCCTTCGATAGTGTAGGTGTTGATGCCTCCTGTATAAATACTTTCCGAGCTGGCTTTCTTGCGGCTTCCTGTAACGACTACTTCTTTTAGGTTGTATACTCTCATTCCACCCTCCATATAATACTGGTCGCGGGTATTTAGCAAATAATCTTCCATAAAGGAGGTTGACGTTCCATCATGAAAAGGAGATTTAGGAGAAGCTACCGGGTATTGGGGAGCATCGATCACGATGTCTACTCCGGCGAATCCTCTTTTGGTACGTGCCTGAACGAGGAAAGTTGTGCTGTCTCTGAATGATGTATTGACGATGAATTCTCCTTTATCATCTGTGGTAGTAGTGGCAATGATGTTCTGTTTGGGAGCTAAAATACAAATAGGTCCTTTTTTGACGTTGCCGCCGAAGAAACCCTTGATACGTCCGCTGATGGTTTGTCCCTTTTCCATATAGTTGGTGAGGTTCAATGAAGGCGAAGTCAGTACATTCCGGATATGATGCCTGCGCCATCCGTGCGTCATCATCAAGAAGTCTATCGTGCGGAGAGTCCGCAGGTCTTGCTGAAGAACATAATAGCCCGGATTTTCTACATATCCTTTCAAATCGGAAGTTAGTAAAAGATTCGATAAGATATTATCTGCAAGCGAGTCCGGCTGGATACTTCTTCTGTCTGTAATGCTGACGGAGAAACTACCTTCTACCGGAGTTCCGTTATCATCCTTTGCTGAAATTTGCAAGGAAACCTTTTCTCTTTTTCCGTATGTAGGCTTATCCGCAAGGATTTGCCATTGATGCGGGTTCCGGTCGGGCACGAAAACTAAACGTTCGCTAAGTGCGTTTCCCTGTTGGTCGATTAACATAAAATGGGTGATACCTGCGTTGAATAAACTGTCATTCATTCTTCCAAAAGTCCTGTCGGCACTGACCGGTTGCAAGATTGCCAGCTTTCCACGAGTGTGTGCAATCAAGAATAACTTTTGGGGCCACTGGGTAGCTTCTGTTTTTTGGATTTCGTAGCGTATTTCTTTTTTGTAATGCGTCATGGAAAGAGCGATTCCTTTTTCTTCTGCGGCCGGAAGATCGAATCGCTTGGTAATGCCGTCACTAGACTTGGCAATCACATAATAGGAATTCCCTGCAATCGGGTTCAAGGTGAAAACTCCCATACCATCATGCTCCGAACGAAAAGCAGTTAATGTGTCTCCTTTTGCATCGAACAGAAATCCTTCTATTTCTGTGGAAAAACCATCCGATCCTTGAGCTTTGAAAGCTATGTTTTGATGAGCAACGGTCAAGAGAGCTCCGCCTTCCGGGAAGAACTTAACGTCAAAGTCTTTTGTAAACGAAGGCAGATAGAACGTTCTCTTATAAATATATTGAGGATCGTCAAATTCTACTTCAATCTGGCGTGTGGCAATAGGCTTCAGATCCGGCAGAGAAATAGAAATCAAACCGCTTTCGTCCGTCTTTCTTTTACCTTTATCTTTTATCTTTCCGTTTTCAATGGTGCGATAGCGGATGGTTGTATTTCCGAAAGCCTCTTGTGTGTTGCTGGTAAATCTGACCCTGGCTGTATAATGTGATTCGTCTTCTTGTTGATACTCAATAGTTGAAACAATCGTGTTATCAATCGAATTACCAATTTTCAGATTACGTGAATAAAAGAATTCTGGTTCTTGGTTAAGCATCCAGTTGCTATATCCCCGCAAATAATAGTCACCTGCAGGGAGAGTGGGAGGGAGCGTGAAAGCATTATGGAAACCTAACGAATCTCTGCGAATCTTCTTGCGTTCCACGATAGAGTCGGAACGATTGACAAGCTCCGTAATGATGAAGTTACTTTGCGTATTGTCTTGATGAGTGACAGAATTTACGAGATACCCCTTGAACCAGATTTTTTCTCCTGCTCCATAGAAAGGCTTATCCAAATGCAGATACAATTTCTCTTGCGGAACTTTCTCCAGCAGATTGAAATACGCAAGAATTGTATCTTGTGTGTTTTGTCCGGATAATGAGGTAAAACAGAATAACATTCCGAAAAAGAAAGCCATTGAACCTCTATTCATTGAAAATGTAGTTTTGCTTTTCATACGATATATCTTTGAATACATTTATGATTTATGCATCCAGATAGAAAGTACTTTCCTCTTTACTGCCAGTATGTTAATCACCGATACGACAATGAATAACACAACGCCCATGCTGATAGCTGCCCATAATGACCCGGTTTCCAGTTGTGGAAACAATAATCGGATGCTGTCTATGTAATAACTGCGTAGCCAGGAGACTAATCCGATGGATAATACAAGTACGATAACATTCAGTCCTACCGTGAGTAACTGATAAGGCAATGCTACCTTGTTGGGACTGTACCCGATTAATAACAAACTCTCCAACTTAGTCGTATTTTTCTGCAAGAGCAAGAAAATGCTCAACATCAGGATATAGAATGAAAGAATACTAATAAATAAACCTACCCCCAATACAATGCCTACGATAAGACGGAGGAAATAAGTCGTTTTTCCGGCATCCAGTTTGCCGTCTTCCGTTTCATATCCTTTCTTTTGAAAATAGCTGGCGATAGCGGAATCCGCCGGATTGCTCACTTCGATAATCAACCGCGCCGGTTGTGCTTCTGCATTCGGTGCGAAATTCTCATTCGCCCATTTCATAAAAGACTGGGGAACAAGAATCGTATTCAGACGATTGGAGAAGCCGACAATGTTTCCTTTGTACTGTTCCACCCGTCCGTTTCCACGCATCATAATATCCATTTGAATCAGCCCCATCAATCCTTCCGAGAGCTTGGGAAGACTACGGCTTTGTGCAAACCCGAAGTTATAAAGATTTAGGTAGTTACGGGGAATGATAATGGGTATGGTATGCGTGCTTTCGTCGAAGTGCCACTTGTCGAGTTTGATGTCGACAAACTCATCAGGAACAGACTCAAAGAACATATCCGTGGAAAGATGAATACCAGCTTCCTGCATGCCCAATCCTGCCGATACTTTGAATTGAGAAGGAGTGAAAGCCCCTATTGTTTTGGTAAACGGTTGTTTCTTCAAATCCGCAATATCTTCGGCAGAGAACGTATTACTCTTTCCTGCAAAAGAACCGAGTGTGCTGATTTTCTTTGTAGCTATGATGAAATCCTTTTTCATAAAGCTGTCTCCCTCGGTGAATACCGGAATGACATCTTTATAAAACTGCACACTAAGTAATACAATCATCATGCCGAATAGATTGGCTAAAAAGAAACCGGCCAGTTGACCGATACTGATATGTTGGCGGAGGAGCTTCCAGACAAGAGTTGGCATTTTATTTATAATTTTACGATTTACGATTTGAAATGTTGCAGTGGAGGGAGACGGCTGATTTTCTCACTTACTATTTTCCACTCATTTTTTGTTATTTATTACTCGTTACAGTTGAAGTATATGGTTGTAAGGCAACTCGATATGCTTACCGATGGAGGTTGCGATTACACCGGCTCCTTGTGTCTTTGCCTCGGCAATGATAAGTTCACCCATGATGCGGCTGTTATCATCATCCAGATGGCTGATCGGTTCATCCAGAAATAAAAAGTCGAACGGCTGGCAGAGTGCCCGGATAAAGGCAACACGTTGCTGCTGTCCGAAAGATAGTTTGCCGGCTTTCACATTTATTTTATCTGCGATACCCAGTTGCTCGAAGAATGATAAGATTTCTTTTTTCTTTTTGCATCCGGTAAGGTTATTCTTCAATTGCACATTTTCAAGAGCGGTCAGTTCGGTGAAGATGCGTAAATCTTGAAAAAGCATACTTAGTGAATGCTTTCTTAGGTCGACCCATTGCTTCACGGAGTATGCTTTGATATTGGTTTCATCGAAATTAATAATCCCCTGGTAGTCGTTGCGATAACCATAGATATAGCTGCACAACGAAGATTTGCCGGTGCCGGAAGCTGCTTCAATCAGATACATTTCTTCTTTCCGGAAGATCAGATCCTGGTGCCATACATCCGAAGTCACCGAATTACGGTCAGCAAACACTTGGGGAAGTGTTTGCTGCAGGTGAATACTATTCATACCGTTTGTTTACAAATTAATTACATGCCGGCAAATTGCTTGGCAAAGTCTACGATTTGTTTGAGAGCGTTGACGTCTTTGTCTTTCAGGCAAAGGTCGATCTCGCTGATTTCTCCTTCTGAACTCATTGACAGATAAGAAACCTTATTGGCTAACTCAATATATGTTTTAACTTCCTGTCCTCCGAAACCTGCTACCATTTTAACAACAGGCAAGTCCAGTATTGCTTCAGCGTTGATTGCTACAAAGATGGTTTTACCTTTCATATCCGATGCGTAAGGAGCATCTTTTATCGACTTGTCGGCAGCTTTGCCCACGTTCTTGTAGAGTAATTCATCATTGGTAGCATACATTTGTTTATCCTTGATACCGAAGAATATATTCATGCCTTTTGTTTTGTAGACATATTCGTCCTTGCCAAGTTGCATGATATCTTCCCCTCTTTTCAGTCCCAATGATTGCTTGTTCTTATAAATTGTTTCGAGGGCATTACCATTCTTAACATCCGCATACATCATGAAAGTAGGAGCACTGTTCATTGTTACGTTGATTAATCCGGCAGAAATATCACCATTGAACGAGCCGAACAACTCTTTTACTTCGTCTGCTTTAGCAATAGATACTGTATTGCGGAATTCCTTATTCTCGCTCAATAAGTTGTAAAGCCCTTCTCCTTTCACACCTACGTTGAAGAACATCAGCGTGGAAGACGGGAAGTATTTAACGAAAGTGTTGTTTGCTTTTCCAAATGACTCCATTTGTTTTTTTATAAGCGCTTTCACGGCTTCGTTTTCAGTATAGTTTTCTGTTTTGAGGGCAATCTTGCCTTTCTCAAAATTCAGTCCTCCTACAAGAGTGATGTCCTCTGCTTTCACCTCGGTTGGTAACCCCATGCTTATCTGGTTGCGATAGGTTGCAGGGATAGCTTCCATAGAAGCAAGGAAGTTGATATCGCTTTTCTGCTTTTCCATTTTTTGGAAAGCTCCTGATTTTACAATGCTGTTATCTGCCGTCTGTTTCAACAGATTAGTGATGGCTTCTTTGGCTTTTTCAGTTTGAGTGGTTCCGCTTACATTGACTATCAATATAGTAGAATTGTTGAAAGCGAGCAGGCCGCCATTCATTGTTGTAAAACTGTAGCCGTCAGCTTCGCTTATCGGCTGGCAGATTTGTTCTTTAGCCATCACGTCGAGTGAAGCATGAAGATTGTCCTCGTTGTTCACTTTACCTACAACAGTAGGGTAAGGGAAAGAAGAGGATGAGAATACATAGAATGGAGATTCGACATCGATTCCCGATTCACCCGGATTCTTCATGACCTTTTCCAGTTGTTGGAAGGTAGCGGCATTCATTCCGCTTTTCAGTGCTTCCAGTACTTTTTGTTTCGCAGCTTCATTCTCTTTATCATCCAATCCCGCTTTACTTGCAAGGGATTTGAGGTTGATAGAGGCAACTACCGAGGCGTCAGCCGGTATCACATTGGTATACTCCGATGTTTTGGAACATGCTGCCAGAAAAACAATCAGTACTGCCAGTACCGAGAGTCGTGAAATCGTTTTCTTTGCCATACTTATGTTATTTAAAAGTTGTATAATCATTGATTCAGACGTTTCTTTTCATTATTGATTTTGTAGATTCAGCGTATGGCAGGCCACCAGTGCCGCTGTTTCCGTACGGAGTCGTGATTTGCCCAAACTAATCGGAACAAATCCCTGTTCGATGGCTTTCTTCACTTCTTCTTCACTGAAATCCCCTTCGGGACCTATCAGGACAAGGGCGTCTTCTCCGGGTTTCAGGACATTCTTTAATAAAGGTTTTTCACCTTCATAACAGTGGGCGATAAACTTCTGTCCTTTGAACTCTTGTCTGATGAACGGATCGAATTCGATCATCTCATTCAATTTAGGTAACCGTGCCTTGAGAGATTGTTTGATTGCTGATACAAGAATCTTTTCAATCCGTTCGGTCTTGATGACTTTACGTTCCGAGAAACGGCAGTTGAGGAAAGTCAGTTCGTCAAATCCGATTTCGGTAGCTTTCTCTGCAAACCATTCGTTACGGTCCATGTTCTTCGTCGGTGCCATGGCAATGTGTAAATGGCACGGCCATAAAGGTTCCTGAAAAATCGTTTCTTTGATCGTTACAAAACAACGTTTGTTGGTCGCAACAGTAATTTCAGCTTTGTAGAAGTTCCCCTTACCGTCCGTAAGAGTGATTTCATCTCCGATACCTAATCGCAGAACGCGGGTACAATGTTGTGCTTCCTCTTCGGGAAGTTCGTTGCTTTTCTGTATATCGGGAGTATAAAATACGTGCATAATGTTACTTACTGGTTTTTATTTCTTGAGTTGATTTGGTCACGTATCCGGGCGGCTAATTCATAATTCTCATCTTTGATAGCCTGTTCCAGTGCTTCCTCAAGCGTTCTGGAAGTAGCACCCGGCAAATCATGTTCTTCTTCAGCCTCTTCGTCATTATCTGTTTCTTCAGAACGGGTTCTTTCTTCCGACGACATGTGAAGACATTCCTGTTCAAGAATAGATTCATAAATAAGGATCGGGCAGTCAGCACGCACTGCCAAGGCAATGGCGTCTGAAGTCCGTGCGTCGATGCGTATAATCTCTTCGTCTTTCTTAAGGTAAATATAGGAGTAAAAAATACCATCCTTTGCTTTGTAAATTAACACACGTATCAGACTGGCTCCCAGTATGGTGAGGCTTGTTGTAAACAGATCGTGTGTCAACGGACGGGGCGTTTTTACTCCCTTCAGATATAAAGCGGTAGCCTGGGCTTCCGCGGGACCGATGATGATAGGCAGTTGCCGTTCACCGTCCACTTCGCCTAATAGCATAGCAAACGCGCCTACTTGCGCCTGGCTGTTCGTGATATTTATAACTTGTAATTCTACCTTTTTGTCCATCGTTCTCTTTTACTTAATTTGTTTTACTCTCCTGCTGGTGTTTGTACTTGAATACCAAGGCAAACAGGATGCCGATCACCAGCGCGTATGCTGCGAATATCAGCCAGATATCCATCCATTCGCGACTCACCAGTCTGCCGTCAGCATACACAGAGAATGCATCAACTACCGCACCGCTGGCATATCCGCCAATGATGGCTCCCAGTCCGTTGGTCATCATAAAGAACAACCCCTGTGCACTGGCACGGATGGAGGAATTGGCTTCTTGTTCAACAAACAATGAACCGGAAATGTTGAAGAAATCAAAGGCCATACCATAAACGATCATGGAAAGGATCAGCATCCATAGTCCCGATCCCGGATCTCCGAAGCCGAACAGCCCAAACCGGAACACCCAGGCAAACATACTGATTAGCATGACTTGCTTGATTCCGAAATGGCGCAGGAAGAAAGGTATGGCAAGAATAAACAGTGTTTCCGACATCTGCGAGATGGATAGCAGGATTACCGAATGTTTCACTCCGAATGATTCTGCATATTCGGGGATGCTGGCAAAGCTACTTAAGAAAAGATCACCGTAAGTATTTGTAATCTGCAATGCTGCACCTAAAAGCATGGAGAAAAGGAAGAAAATAGCCATCTTCTTTTTCTTGAATAACACCAGCGCATCCAGACCGAAAGCGGAGAGCCATGATTTGTTTTCTGATTTAGCCGGTCGGCAAGCGGGAAGGGTGAAAGAATAAAGCCCGAGCAGTAACGCGGAAGCACCACCTACATAAAGTTGTGCACTTGAATTCTTAAACCCGGTAAGGTCGACCGCCCACATGGCACAGATAAAACCGATCGTTCCCCATACACGGATGGGAGGGAAGTCTTTAATCAGGTCACATTTATACTGTTCCAGTGCATTGTACGATACAGTGTTAGCGAGGGATAGCGTGGGCATGTATACCAACAAGTTGAGTAGCATAGCCCAATACATCTGGTCGTATCCTGTTGCGGTAGAAGCGTAGAAGAGGCATCCGGCTCCTGCGATATGGCAAAGCCCGTATAAACGTTCTGCATTAAACCATTTATCGGCAATGATACCAATAATACCCGGCATTACCAAAGAGGCAATCCCCATAGTAGCGAAAATGGCTCCGATCTGTCCTCCTTCGAAATGAAGTTCTCTTCCCATATAGCCACCTAGTGATATTAACCAGGACCCCCATACAAAGAATTGCAGGAAGTTCATAATAATCAAACGAACTTTTATACTCATGACTTTTTTTAATTTGTGTTTCTCTTCATGTTCATAAACCTTGCAAATATAATATTTTCGTTGAATAGGTGGACAAGTAATTTGATAAAAAGGGGATAAAAATGGCATAAATGCGAAGAAAAGAAGAGATTTGGTCGTGAAAAAACAAATGAAGGGGGTATAAAAAAAAGAAGGCTATCTATCCCAGACAGCCAATCTTTGTTAACCTTAAATCTAATACCATGAAAAACACAGTGCAAAGATAGATGGTTTATGTTATACAACATAATGTTTTCTCGAAAATCTTCTATTTGTTAACTCTAATTAACTTTGAATCCTCCATTTTTCTGTTACTGCCCTTCTGTTTCACCACAGATTACACGGATTAACACAGATTTTTATCAATCAATCATCATATTCGGATTCTATGCTCTCATTTTAGAAAAGGAAAGGACTCCGTGAAACCCTGTGCCACCCTGTGGAACTCCTGCATGACTTTGTGATAAAAATCTGTGTTAATCCGTGTAATCCGTGGTGAATCCGGTTATTCTACATAAAGTACCAGGCCTTTCAGGTATTCTCCTTCAGGATGGTAGATGTTTACCGGATGGTCGGCGGGTTGAGTCAGTTGATGCAGGATGCGTACACTACGTCCTGACATGGCTGCTGCGGTAAACACGGCAGTACGGAAATTGTCCTTGCTTACTACTTGCGAACAAGAGAAAGTAAACAAGATGCCGCCCGGTTTGATTTTCTCGAATGCTTTGGCATTCAGTTTGCGATAACCTTGTAAAGCATTCCGCAGGGCGTCTTTATGTTTGGCAAATGCGGGCGGGTCGAGAATGATTAAATCATACTGGTCGCCCATGCGGTCGAGATATTTGAAAGCGTCCTCGGCAAAAGCCTCGTGGCGGGAATCACCGGGGAAGTTCAGTTCTACATTTTTATTAGTCAGATCAATTGCTTTGGCAGAGCTGTCGACAGAGTGGACGAGCTTTGCACCTCCGCGCATGGCATAGAATGAGAATCCGCCGGTATAGCAGAACATATTCAGTACCGAGCGGTCTTTGGCATAACGTTCCAGTAAAGAACGATTTTCGCGCTGGTCTACAAAGAATCCGGTCTTTTGACCTTTCAGCCAGTCTACATGGAACTGCAAACCATATTCTTGCGCGATATTATCACTGCTTCCTCCTTTCAGAAAACCGTTTTCGGGGAAAAGATCTGCTTTAAAAGGAAGAGTTGTTTCTGATTTATAATAGATATTCTCGATCTTGTCACCCATTACTTCGGATAAAGCTTCGGCAATTGTCATGCGGTCTACGTGCATTCCTGCAGAGTGTGCCTGCATGACTGCAGTTTTGGCATAAACGTCAATAACCAGTCCGGGGAGATTGTCTCCTTCACCATGAACGAGCCGGTAAGTGTTGTTGGTCGGATTGGTAGCGATGCCGATACTGCGACGCATATCGTATGCTATTTCCAGTTTGCGTTTCCAAAAATCGTGATCGATAGGTTCCTGATGGAAAGACAGTACGCGCACAGCAATACTTCCGATCTGGAAATGTCCTTCGGCAATAAATTCTTTTTTGGAGGTGTATACTTCTACAACTTCACCTTCATCGGGCTCTCCGTCAAAACGGGCGATAGCACCGGAAAAAATCCAGGGGTGGAATCTCTTAAGAGAATCTTCTTTACCGGGTTTGAGATATACTTTATGCATAATATAGCCTTTCCCTAACCCTCTCCCAGGGAGAGGAGGATTGAGATAGTTTTGTTATTGGTTATTAATTACTTATTTTATTATTTATCACTTATCACTTATCATTTATCGTCTATGACTGCTGATTGCTTATAGGGCCGATAGTGACTTCTTCCCTTTCTTTGGGAGCAGGTGGGAGAGCAGCTATTTCCCAATCTCCTGTCTGTTTCAGTTCTTGCAACAGATTATAGATGTTGAGGCAAGCCCATGCATCCGTGGCGGCATATTGTTTCTGTCCGTCGCTCAATACATCAGCTTCCCAGTTGGACAAGCGCTGTGATTTGGATATTTTTTCTTTGAATAAGATGGCATAAATCTTTTGCAGACTTTTGTCCTGTATACCGAATTGGCGCACATAGTCCTGCAACTCGATACAGCTTTGTTGAGTGAAAGGTGCGCGTTTGTGCAGCATCATAAAGTCATCTTTCAGTGAAAGGCCCACTTTGATTACAGCCGGGTTTTCTAATAAGTCAACCAATGGCTGGGTCAATCCCGTCATGTTGAGCCGGAATAGGAAACAACATTCTTCAGAAGAAATCTGGAGGAGTGCTACTTTGTGCGATTGTCCTTTGGTAAAGGAAGGACGCGTTTCACTGTCAATGCCTATCACAGATCTGGATTGGAGGTAAGCTACTGCTCTTTCCGTTTCAGCTTCCGACTGGATAACGTAAATTCGTCCCGGAAAAACAGTTTTCGGGAGTTCTTTTAGTTCATCTTTATCTATGGTTCTTCTTACAATCATTTCTATATTTATTCATCATCGTGGCAATGGCAACCGTCTTCGTGACAGTGGCAATCATCGTCGTGGCAATGACAGCCTTCTTCTTCACAACAATCGTTGTCGTCGCTTGGTTCGTAAAATCCTTCTTCATTACCGTTCTCTTCCTCCTCCTCCTGTTCTTGGTTGTATTTCACGTCATGAAGGGCGCGTAGCGTGTTTACTAGTTTCTGTCCCCACAGTGTACCGAAGTTTTCCTGGCAGATAGCCAATGAATCATTCATTGTTTCGTTCAGTCCCAGTTGGAAGACAAATATGAAATCTTTAATATCCTGATAAATGTCAGCCAGATCTTCCGATATTGATTTTTTGATAGGTTGGTCGCTATAAACCATATCTTGCACGAATACGTCCAGATAATCATCCTTGTCACCCATCAATCCTGAAAGATTGATACGCAGAATTTCGTAAATCTCTTCTGTGACATACGTTTCGGGTGCCTCGTCCCCAATCGTCTCACATTTGGGTAGCATAGATGCTTTGAGATAGAGCAGGGGGAGTATTTTTAATGATGTGTCAACGAAAGTACTGCGCTTCATGCGTTCGGCACGTTCGAGAAATGCACAAAATTCGGCGGCTACTGTAACGAACTCAATTACGTTCTTATCAAATATCGTTTGGCTTTCTTTTTCCATGATCTATATTGATTTGAAACGCAAAGGTAAGAAAAAGGATTGAATGAGCGTAGTGCTCGTTATTTTTTTATTATTTTTGCAGCTTAGAATCTCATTCCAGTTTTATAAAAATAGAATAAAAGACTCATGGCAAAGAAGAAATTAGATAAGGAGGCAGAAAGCACTCCCTCTTCCCCCAGTAAAATTGTGGCTGTATGTAAGAATGAAACTGTTCATTTTGTGATTGGATTGATGCTGGTCATCTTTTCCGTTTACCTGTTGTTGGCTTTTTCTTCCTTCTTCTTTACGGGGGCTGCCGATCAAAGTATTATTGATAGCGGTAGTTCGGCGGATTTGGCGGCTGTTAATAATCAGGTGAAGAATTATGCCGGTTCACGTGGAGCGCAGTTGGCAAGCTATCTGATAAACGACTGTTTCGGCATTTCCTCTTTCTTTATACTTGTTTTTCTGGCAGTGGCAGGATTGAAGTTGATGCGTGTACGTGTGGTCCGCTTGTGGAAGTGGTTTATTGGTTGCACGCTCTTATTAGTCTGGTTCTCCGTATTCTTCGGATTTGCTTTTATGGATCATTATCAGGATTCTTTCATTTATCTGGGCGGTATGCATGGATACAATGTCAGTCGTTGGTTAATCTCACAAGTAGGAGTACCTGGTGTATGGATGATCCTGTTGATAACTGCTATCTGTTTCTTTATATATATAAGTGCGCGTACTGTTATTTGGTTGCGTAAACTTTTTGCGTTGAGCTTCCTAAAACGCGAAAAGAAAGAGAAGGAAGAAGTCATCCCGGAAGGGGAAGGCGATCAGGAATTCACGACTTCCCAACCGCAGGAAGTGGAGTTCAATTTGAAACGGACGTATAAACAGACACCTCCTCCGGCACCTGTAATGGATATACAGGCTGAAGAACCTGAAGATGAATTCCATGTCAACCAGCCGGAGCCGGAAGAGTCTCCTTTGTCTGATGAAAGTGAAGGAGTGACGATGGTGTTTGAACCGACTGTTTCCAACCCTGTTCCCGCTGTGCAGGACGAACCTTTGGAAGAAGCGGAACCCGGGTTTGAAGTAGAATCTGCTGCTTCTGAAGAAGAATATGAGGGACCGGAACTCGAACCTTATAATCCTACTAAGGATTTGGAAAACTACCGCTTCCCGACTATCGACCTGATGAAGCATTTTGAAAATGATGATCCGACGATTGACATGGACGAACAAAATGCAAACAAAGATCGTATCATCAATACATTGCGCAGTTTCGGAATCGAAATCAGTACGATTAAAGCAACGGTAGGACCTACGGTAACTCTATACGAAATCACTCCGGAGCAAGGAGTACGTATTTCTAAAATCCGTGGTTTGGAGGATGATATTGCATTAAGCCTTTCTGCTGACGGTATCCGTATCATCGCTCCGATACCGGGTAAAGGCACAATCGGTATTGAAGTGCCGAATAAGAATCCGAAGATTGTTTCCGGACAAAGTGTGATCGGAAGTAAGAAATTTCAGGAATCCAAATATGATCTGCCTATTGTATTGGGTAAGACCATCACGAATGAAGTCTTTATGTTCGACCTTTGCAAGATGCCGCACGTATTGGTGGCGGGTGCAACCGGTCAGGGTAAGTCAGTAGGTTTGAATGCTATTATTACTTCCTTATTATATAAGAAGCATCCGGCAGAATTGAAATTTGTACTGGTCGACCCGAAGAAAGTAGAATTCAGCATCTATTCGGTGATTGAAAATCATTTCTTGGCCAAACTTCCTGATGGAGGCGAACCGATTATTACAGACGTAACGAAGGTTGTGCAAACCCTGAACTCTGTTTGTGTAGAGATGGATACCCGTTATGACCTGCTGAAGATGGCGCATGTACGTAATGTAAGAGAATATAATGAGAAGTTTATCAACCGTCGTCTGAATCCGGAAAAGGGGCATAAGTTTATGCCGTATATCGTAGTGGTTATTGACGAGTTCGGAGATTTGATTATGACTGCCGGTAAGGAAGTGGAACTTCCGATTGCCCGTATTGCGCAGTTGGCACGTGCTGTCGGTATTCACATGATTATTGCTACACAGCGTCCGACTACCAATATCATTACGGGTACGATTAAAGCCAACTTCCCGGCGCGTATCGCTTTCCGTGTATCTGCCATGATGGACTCTCGTACTATTCTTGACCGTCCGGGTGCTAACCGTCTGATTGGTAAGGGAGATATGCTCTTCTTGCAGGGAGCTGATCCGGTACGTGTACAGTGTGCCTTTATCGATACGCCGGAAGTAGAAGAGATTACAAAATTCATTGCCCGTCAGCAAGGTTATCCTACTCCGTTCTTCTTGCCCGAATATGTGAGTGAAGATAGTAATAGTGAAGTAGGGGATATTGATATGGGGCGTCTCGATCCGTTGTTTGAAGATGCAGCCCGGTTGGTTGTTATTCATCAACAAGGTTCCACTTCATTGATTCAGCGTAAATTTGCGATTGGCTATAATCGTGCCGGCCGTATAATGGATCAATTGGAGAAAGCCGGAATTGTTGGGCCTACGCAAGGTAGTAAGGCGCGTGACGTATTGTGTATTGATGATAATGATCTTGAAATGCGATTGAACAATTTACAGTAACAGTTCGTTTATTAATCAAATGAGAAAGTACATTTTTAGTGTTTTAATAGCTTTACTGTCTTTGCCTGTGATTGCTCAACAACAGCAGTCCCAGGCTAAAGTCATTCTTGACAAAACGGCAGAGGCGTTTCGTAAAGCAGGTGGCGTGAAGGCTGATTTTACTGTAAAGGCTGTGGCAAACGGCTTGGTAGAAGGTGCTGAAAACGGAACAATTCAGTTGAAAGGAGAGAAATTCGTACTGAAAACATCTGATATCATCACTTGGTTTGACGGAAAAACGCAATGGAGTTATGTGACAAAGAATGATGAAGTGAATGTCAGTAATCCGACGCAGGAAGAGTTGCAGCAGATAAATCCGTATACATTTCTGTATATGTATCAGAAAGGATTCTCTTATAAGTTGGGGACAACCAAAACGTTTCGTGGAAAATCCGTTTGGGAAGTCGTTCTGACTGCCAGGGATAAGAAACAGGAGTTGGAACGTATCACTCTTTTTGTGACGAAGGACACTTATGAACCTCTATATATTTTGCTTCAGCAGCGTGGACAGCAGACACGTAATGAGATAACCGTTACAAGTTATCAGACGGGGCAGAATTATACGGATCGTGTTTTTACTTTTGATAAAAAACAATATCCCAATGCAGAGGTGATAGATTTGAGATAACATGTTTTTATAACAAAACAATAAAGATAAATTAAAATGGCAGAAATAGAAAAAGTGAAATGCCTGATTATAGGTTCAGGACCTGCCGGATATACGGCAGCGATTTATGCTGGACGTGCAAATTTATGTCCGGTACTATATGAAGGATTGCAGCCGGGCGGCCAGTTGACTACTACGACAGATGTAGAAAACTTTCCCGGTTATCCGGAAGGTATCAGTGGCCCGCAGTTGATGGAAGATTTGCGTGCACAGGCGAGCCGTTTCGGAACAGATATTCGTTTTGGTATCGCTACGGCAGCAGATTTAAGCAAAGCTCCTTATAAAATAACAATTGACGGTGATAAAGTGATTGAAACGGAATCATTGATTATTGCTACCGGGGCAACTGCTAAATATCTGGGACTGGAGGATGAAAAGAAATATGCCGGAATGGGTGTAAGCGCTTGTGCTACTTGTGACGGATTTTTCTATCGTAAGAAAGTGGTTGCTGTAGTTGGTGGAGGTGATACTGCTTGTGAAGAAGCGGTTTATCTTGCCGGTCTTGCATCCAAGGTATATCTGATTGTCCGTAAACCTTTCCTGCGTGCATCGAAGATTATGCAGGAACGTGTCATGAACCACGAGAAGATTGAAGTTCTTTTTGAACACAATGCAGTTGGTTTGTTTGGTGACAATGGCGTAGAGGGTGTAAACCTGGTGAAACGTTGGGGTGAACCGGATGAAGAACGTTATAGTTTACCTATCGACGGTTTCTTCCTGGCTATCGGACATCAACCGAATACTGAAATATTTAAAGAGTATATCGATACGGACGAAGTAGGTTATATTATTACAGACGGTGATAGTCCTCGTACGAAAGTGCCCGGAGTTTTTGCAGCAGGAGATGTGGCCGATCCGCATTATCGTCAGGCTATTACAGCCGCGGGAAGTGGATGTAAGGCTGCCTTGGAGGCAGAACGTTACCTTTCTTCCAAAGGGCTTGTGTGATAAATATATCTTCGGTGTAAACGAATGAATGATAATTATACCTTTTAGGGTGTGATTGATTATAAATAAAACGGTGAACATTAGTATTAAACTAGCGTTCACCGTTCTGTTATTCAGGTCCGGAATAAATGATGCGGATTCCACGTCCTGTTGAGTCAGCACCGTGAAATCCGCATAAAATATAGTTAGCTTTGTTTAATAAGCTTCTATTTCATCAATCCATAATTCGGCAGGAATAACTTCCGGACCATTGTTCTTTTCAAAGTTAACTCCATTGCGCAGTGTGCCGCCATTCTTAATCTTAACTTTCAGGAAGGTAGCCTGTGTTGGCTCAAATTCAATGGAATCAGTGAATGCAATTCGTCCTGTTTCCGGATAATCGTGTTTCAAGGCTTTTTCAGCTACCGGAGTGTATTGTTTGCCATCTGCTGATACTTCTACGGCAACTCCTCCTGCAGGAAGAATTCTCATAGCCGGATTGAATAAAGAACCGAAAATTATTTTGCTGATTTGTGTCGGCTTATCCAAATTAATGATAAATTCCAAGTCTTTACCTTCAACAATACCAAAGCTGCACCACGGAGTATAAGAAGCATTATTTCCTCGTTTACCGTTGGTCAGTCCGAAGGTTGTCTTGTCAGCTCCTAATACATCGTTTTCATCAAATATATCGCCTGTCCATCCCATCTTATAATTAACAGTATAGGGCTTTCCTGTCAATAAATTACCGTATAATGGCTTGTGAGCTACTTTACCCAGCATTTTTCCATCTTTGAAAGCAGCTGCTTTCAGGTCGATATTACCTTCCAGAACGAAAGGCTTTTCGTACAGTGTGGATGTTTTACTCGGTTCACTGCCGTCCGTAGTATATCGGATTTCTGCATTCGGATAGAAACTTTCCAACATTACCATTAAAGGAGCGTTTTCATCCGCGTGCGTATTTACGTTTACGTCAAAGAAGTTGAGACAAGGTTTGGTGTTCATTACTTCCAAGCGTTCAAATTCAGTTACCATTCGTTCGCAGAAATTCTTCCAGTCTTTGTTTGCGTTTTGTGTCCAGGCCGTTTCGGCAATAGCCATTGCACGCGGGAAGGCCTGATAGTCTGTACGTTCGGAAGTCTGCATATATTCTCTCCATATATTGCCTTGTATTCCGATGATATGCTTCTTGGCAAGTTCGTCTGCATCGTCCGGGACAGGGTTGTAGCTATATGTTTTTTTCAGTGTGTTGTATCCGCCGATAGTAGTCGGGGCAATTTCAGGTTCTTCCTGGTAGTAGTCCAGATATACATAAGGGTTCGGAGTCATAATCGCATTATGTCCGGCTTTGGCAGCGTTCATTCCTCCTTCTACACCACGCCATGACATAACAGTCGCATTTGGAGCCAGACCACCTTCGAGGATTTCATCCCAACCAATGATGTTTCTGCCTTTACTATTCAGATACTTTTCCATGCGGGTAACGAAATAGCTCTGCAACTTATCCTCTTTACTATGCTTTATTCCGTCTGTCTTGCTGGGAGCCGTATCATCCTTCAGTCCTAACTGGCGGATTAGCTGCTGGCAGAAAGCACTGTTCTTCCATGCTGTCTTGGGACATTCGTCGCCACCGATGTGAATGTATTCGCTAGGGAATAATTCAATTACTTCATCCATCACTCCTTCAAAGAATTTGAAAGTTGTTTCACTCGGACAGAACACCTGTTCGAATACACCCCATGTAGGAGATACTTTATAAGTCTGTGTAGAATCACATGACAGTTCCGGATAGGCAGCCAGTGCAGCCAACGCATGTCCCGGCATTTCTATTTCGGGAACAACGTTGATATATTTACTTGCAGCATAAGCTACTACATCTTTGATTTGTTCCTGTGTGTAATACCCTCCGTGTTCTTTTCCGTCGAATACTTGCGGATAATTTACATAGTAATAGTCTACCAATGTCTTTTCACGTTTAGAACCGATTTCTGTCAATTTAGGATATTTCTTGATTTCGATTCTCCATCCCTGATCGTCTGTCAAATGCCAATGGAAAACATTCATCTTGTTCATTGCCAGCAAGTCGATAAACTTGTAAATATAGTCAATCGGTACATAATGGCGGCAAACATCCAGCATCAGTCCGCGGTGAACAAAACGGGGCGAATCTTCTATTTCTACAGCAGGAACCGACCAGTTTGCTTTCTTATCCAACTGGTTTCCGTAAACCGCCGGAGGGAGTAACTGATAAAGTGTCTGTACGCCGTAGAAGAACCCGTTCGGTTGAGAAGCGGTAAGCGTGATGAGACTGGGAGTAACGGATAATTTATATCCTTCCTTCGGCATACCTTCTTGTACAACAAAGCAGATTGCTGATTTTCCATCTGCACTTTCTGCCTCTTTCAACGAGATTCCTGCTGTCTGTTTTAGTTGTCCGGCCAGGCTGTCGGCAATGCTTTTTACTTCCGGAGCATCCGAAGGTACTACGAGGCAGACTTTGCTGTTTAGTTCAAAACGTCCTTCCTGTGGGAGAATTTGATTGGGTTTGGGAACGATGTTGTACTCGTTCACCACTTCTTTTGTCTTTTGGCAACCGGGGGCAATCATAAGCAAAGACAAAAGAAGAAGAGAAATACTTTTCTTCATGGTCAAAATGTGTGTTAAGTTATAAATAGATTTGACAGGGCAAATGTACTTGTTTTAATGATAAGTTCCAATGATATGGAAATAAAAAAGCCGGAATGATGTCCGGCTTTTAGCTAAAGTTTCAGATTAATGTAGTTATATAATAAAGAGAGAGTTTTTATTTCAGTAGTTGCTCTTCGATGATTTGCACATACTTTTCCGGCGTAGCACCAACCTCGATTATCGGTTTGCCGCCTACCGGGATGAAGAATAACGTAGGTAATGCTTGTACACTGAAGTGGCTGCATAAATCTTTTTCTTTATCAGCATTTACCTTATAGAATATAACTTTTCCTTTATATTTTTCGGCCAGCTTTTCCATTTCCGGAAGTAAACGCATGCAAGGTCCGCACCAAGTTGCCCAGAAATCAATCACAACCGGTTTGTCGCCATTATAAACGAAATCATTTCCTTTTCGATAGTCGAAAATGTGTTCGAGGAAGAACTGGCGGGTAATTGGATTCAATTTACCATCTTCAACTTTGGTTTCCGTCACTTTAGCTTCCGCTTCCGGTATAGGAACCATGTCAAACGGCTGAAAATAAATTTTCTGATGAATATAGTCGATGGATATAATTCCGTAGTCCAGTATCTTTTTGCCTAATACGGAACGTTTCAAGAATGGGTTTTTCACTGCTATGGCATCTTCAATCTTTGTTTTTACAAACATCGTTTCAGGTAGGATGAGGCTTTCCTCATCTTGACTTATTTCTTTATATCCATTGGAGACTTTTTGGTTACTCCCTTTGGTATATTGTGCGCTCCATGTATTGAAATCTGCTTCAGTAAGATTCACTAATCCTTCACTCCATGTATCCAGAACAAAAGATATCGGCTTTCCCTGAATGTTTATCGGGCATACTACTCCTAATCCTGTTATCAGGTTAAAATTTTCCCGATAGTTAAGTTTCATATAAGAAGGACGGTAGGGTTGTGTAATCGTAATTTTCTTCCGTTGCATGTCAATGGTTAATACAGAAGTGCGGAAAACAGCACCACTTAATACACCCATAACCCCTAGCTTGCGTAGATAGGGTTCGTCTTCTAATGTGAAAGCCGGAAGATCGTTTGCAAATGTATTTTTACCAATAGCTACTGTTCCCATTTCATATACCTTTCCAACAGGCACCTGTTTAAATACAAAATCTTGGTAAGAACTAAAAGTTCCTCTCTTTTCTGTATTGATGTGTAACTTTTTGAGAGCTTCAGGAAGTAGAGCGTTATGTCCCGATAAATCAAGGACAAAGTCAGCCACTTCACCATTTATAGTGGCTTCCACGATAATTTTTCCATCAATAGTTTTGAATGGAATGACCTCTGTCATACTGTTTTGTGTTTGTGCACTGATGCCTCCTGTGATACAAAATGCAAGCAAACAGAGATACATTTTAGTTATTATTCGTTTCATATATTCTTTCTGTTTAAAGTTTATTTCTCTTTCCTGATTTCAATTCTTTTCTCTTGATTATCTTTTTTGATGATAATATAGCCGGTATCACCAGGTATAGCATTCATAATTTCTTCTACGGCCATCTGGCTCATGGGGCAATCTTTAAGAGAAGTTCCGTTGATATTAATCACTTCGTCGCCGAAAGCAACTGTATCTTTCATGCTATCCCATATAGTTGTAATTTCGAATCTTTCGTTACGCGGTAATATGCTTACGTTCCAAAGAGCGGGAGCACCACCCATGTCGATTTTCCCTTCTTCAAATGGGAGGAAGTAAAAACGTCTCCGCATATAATCAATAATTACTTTACCATATTGCAGTAGATCCACCCCGATGATAGTTCCATTCATGACAGTTGTTGTACTACCTACGTTTGTGAATTCTTTTCCCATGATATTGATGGAAGGTACAGATACTTTTTTAATATCCACCGGCTTGCCCAACCCTGTTATTCCGGCAGCTACGATACCATATCCATGATTGGTAACTTGCGAGATGTCAGCCAGCCTGTTGTAATCTTCCGTAGAATAAAGTAGAAAGCCTCCGGCACCTGTGTCGAACAGAACTTTTAAATCATTATTTCCTAAACGAACGTTGACGATGGAATGATGTTCAGTTTCATCCAACAAAGGAATTCCGTCTGTAACCTTTAACTTTTCGGGACGATAAGGATAGTTGATTACCATTATTTTAGAACGGGAATCGAATGTTACTACCGACTGTGCAAAGGCATCTCCTCCAAGAATTCCGACAACTCCCAGGTCTGTGAAGAATGGATTCTTAGGTAGTACCATCGTTTTCAACTGTTTGATTTTGTAGTTCTTTCCGATGGAAACATTTTGTACGTGGGCTTCCTGATAGTTGGAGCCTTGTGCATTCACATCGGAAATGCGCATATATCCTGCGGCAGTAGCTTTCATTTCAGTTGCGGCGTCATACATAGTCCCGGTTCTTCCTCCTGTATCGACGATGTATTTTACATTTACACCATTAACAGTAACGGGTATAATGATTTTCTCCTGAATGAATTCATAAGGAATGGTATCGCAAACCTTATTCTGGATTTGCGCTACCATTTCTTGTCCGCAGTTTAGAAATAATAGCAGCCATAAGCCGGTCAGTATTCCTATTCTTTTCATGTCATTCTTTTTTGTAGATAATATTTTTTATTCCGGAAGCAGTCTCAATCGTTAGCTTCGTCTGTTTTTTCTCTTTCAATTCCGGTATTCCGTTCAGAATACTTTCGCAGAAGTCATATTTCTTAGCAGGTTTGCCATTAATCTTAATCACTTTGTCTCCTACTTCTATCTTACCTTTCGTGCTACTCCAGACGGTAGATACAAATAAGTCTCCGTCTTTGACCGTCAAATCGAAGTTGTTGCATTGATTGTTGATTTCATTATCCGGTTGGAAAGCTTCAAAATAGAATCTTCCACGTGGATAGTCGATAGTCACTTTCCCGTATTGTAATAACTTTACACCTAGTAATGTATAAGGGTGTTTGTCTGTATGGGTCGTTAAGTTGCGGAATTTGGTGGCTCCTACTGATAATAAGGGAATATGTACTCTATATGAAGATGCTTTATCTGCTTGTCCGGCTACTCCGATACTTCCTTCCCCATATCCTTCAGAAACGACTTCCATAGATGCCTCCGGTTTAATTCTCTCAAAATCACTTTCAATAAGAGATAACAGACTGGGACTGCCTGTATCAAATAATACAGTGATGTTGCTGACCGGAGCGATCTGTACATTGACAATTGGCATTCCCCCTTCTTTCGTGAAATTCAGCATTTTTCGTAAAGATACTGTAGAAGGCTTTTCGGCAGATGTGACTATGATATTTTTAGTCTGCGAATCAATGCTTACAATAGTACTTGCAAATAAATCGCTTCCGATGATACCATCTACTCCAAAACATTCCCAGCCTTTTACTTCATTGATGATTAGCGACGGGGCATTTTTAAAGTTAATAACATCATCGGGAGTCGTCAGATTTTCTATTCGCGTAGTTTTGTAATAGCTTTCCACGTTATTCACATCTGTCACCTTCATAGAGTCTGTTGCTGTTATTTGTAGTGCTTGACAGGCTTTAGTGGTAAGTGCGGTGCGCCCTCCGGTATCAAAGATAAAAGGGCGTGCATTGCCGTTCACTTTCATTTCGATAACCATTTTTTCGCCTACCATCCGATAAGGTATGGTTGCTTTATATTGTTGGGCGAATAAAGGGACCGCCATGCAAAAGGCAATGACGGTTCCTATTAGACGAGTATATTTCATAGACTAATCTTTATTTGCTGACTTTTTCTGCTTCCAAGATTGCTTGGTAAGCATTAACGATACCTCCGGAAATACATAGGTCATCAAAAAGGAATAAATCTTGTGAAGGGCTATCGTTCACGCGGATTCCTTTTTCTACTTCTACACCTTTGCGTGAAGTGACGCTTTTTAATAATATGTCACGGATTTGAGAACCGGTCAGTTTTGGGAAATAAGACTTCACAAGAGCAGCTACGCCAGCTACAGTAGCCGAAGCCATTCCTTCTCCAGTTCCTTTTTGATAAGTGTCACCCATATAAGATGAATAAATGTCTGTTCCCGGAGCATAAATATCGAGAGCAGTTGCACCGTAATTGGTGTTCAATACCGGATTTCCATTCTTGTCTGAAGAAGCAACTACCATAAAATTAGTAAGTTCTCCCTCTTTATTCATCTTACGGTTGGGAAAGAATTCGTCTTTATCCATATCCATTGATAGATCCCAAACCGGAACTATAACTAATGCCCCTTTCTTCTCTGCCTCTTTCAACGCCTCTGACACCCATTGTTTCTGCTCTTTCGGATATATGGAGTTTTGTTCCGGTAATACGATTACATCTGCACCGTGGTTTACTGCATAGCGGATGGCCAATGCCATATCTTTCAGGTATGGTTCTCCTTCTCCCGGGTGGATGCGTAAGGTCATGATTTCTGCATTGTCTGCAATACCGTTACTTCCGATACCGTTGTCACGTTTAGCTGCGATAACGCCGGCCTTCATTACGCCTGTTGCCGCATCAGATGTCAACAGTACATTATTACCATAATGCGTATCGTTAATATCCAGAGGATTGTCACCTACAATTTCTTTTCGATTATCACTTCCGTATCTCTTTAAAGCCTCTTCATAAGACGCTTTACCTGTTTCTACACTTTTCTTTCCCATATTCTGATAAACAGGTTCCCATTTATCCGTATTATAGATGCTGAAATAGTAGGCAGTAAATACAAAAGCGACTTCAGAAAGACTGTCTCTTTCAGCTTTGGGATCATAACAACTTTGGAAGTCCTCAACAGTCAGCTCTTTTCCGGGAAAACGTTTTTTCATGTCCTTATCGAACTTTTCAACATATTCTTCTATAACATAAGATAGTTGAAGACCGCCGTAAGCTCCACCGATTCTTGATTCCGGCATGACTTTATAGCGATAGTAATTATATTCTTCTATGTTTTCCGGTGCGGGGACTTCTTGGCGTTTTCCATTGACTATTTTATAATACTTCTTTCCGTCAAAGATATAATCAGCGTATTTATCTTTGAGACGGAAGAATTCACGTTCTCCTTCGCGTGTCAAAGCTTCCATTACTTGGCCGTCTTTACCACCGATGAAGTTCCAGCCATTGATGTCGTCAACAAGCCCGTTTTTATCATCATCTTTTTGGTTTGACTTTTCTTTTGGGTTGATCCAGATTGCGTGTTTTAGGTCTTCGTGTTCTACGTCCATTCCGGTTCCGATCAGTGCAACAACCGGTCTTTTCTTTGCTTTCTTTTTGTTGGCTTTCAGGTAATCATAAGCTTTGTTTACTTCAGCTCCGTATACACTGTCCTGGTCGAAAGAACAGTTAAACCAGTCCAGTTCGGATTGTTTTTTTTGTGTTTCTGCCTTTGGTTTGATTAACTGGGCTGATACAGTAACGCTGATAAAACAGCATACGATTGGAAATATAAGTTTCTTCATTGTCAAAAGAGTTATAATTTATATAGTTTGTTTATTGTCTTATTTTTAAAATGGCCTCGCGTACTTGTTCACCCCGGACGTTGCGTGCAGCAAGTTTGCCTTCTTTGTCAATGACTACAAGGAAAGGGATGGAGTAGAAGCCGTAATCAGTCTGGATAGCACTTGGAGTCTTGCTGTTTTTAGGGAATCCTGTCTTATCCCATAGCATCACCCACGGCAATTTTTCTTCATCCAGCATTTTTCTCCATTTTGCTTCGCTGTCATCTAGCGAGACACTGATAAATTCCAGATCGTCAGCTTTCAATTCATTGTATATGGTCAGCATACTACGCATCTCTTTACGACAAGGACCGCACCAGGAGGCACAGAAGTCAAGTACGACAATTTTCCCACGGAAGTCTTTCAGACTTACGTTTTTTCCGTTGGCATCTGTGAAAGTAAAGTCGGGACTTTCTGCACCAATGATTTGGTGGGAGAGGATTTCTACCCTGTTTACCAGCCATTTGGCAGATAAGGACTTTCTGTCTTGTTCTGGTATCATGTCCAATAGCATTTTGTTGGATTGGTAATCATTTACATCTGCCAGATAGGCCAATGCAGATGCCATGGCAGGAGTCAGTTTTCCTTTGACGGAAGTAGAAATCGTTGCTATATCCGGGTCTTTTTCTGCTGGCATATAGTTTTGTAAAGTCAGAAACGGATCGATGCCAGTGAATGAAAGCGAACTTTGTTCAGGGTTCTTTTCGTCGAAGTAGCCATTGATTGTTACCGGGTTATTTTCCAGATAAATATTCTGTTCGGTTTCTCCTAAATAGAGTTTGTAGACATCAGGAATGATGTTTATTTCATCGGTACTGAATGTGTTATTAGTACCGATGATGCAGCTTAATACAACGCCTTCATTCATATCTTTTATTTGTAAAGTCGTTGGCTTTAATACTTTTATTCTTCCTGATATTCTTAGCCCGTTATTTCCCCATATGGTGGTACCGCATAAGAGTAATATGGTTAATAATAGATTTTTTACTTTTGTCATTATTATGAGTTTATAGTTCATTATCAGAGTTGTTATTCTTCATCTGGAGTCTCCGGTATTGGAGGTAAAGGTAAATCCCAGTCTTCCGGTCCGTTGGCTATTGCTTCCAGATCGATCTGATATTTATCTTTTAAATATTTCTGTACGAAAGCAAACTTTTCGGTGAGAAAAGGATATTTATCAGCCGGATATACCTCTGCTAGTCGTGCTTGGTTATAGTACATGGAAAGATGCATATATCCTATAAAAGTCTCTTCATTGGTTGGAGGATAAGAGTTGTTGGCTGGTTCGCTGATACTATTGAATACATACGTGTTTACACTTCCCGGATATCCTCTGGTAAGATAATAGTTTGGGTCATCTTCCATTCCCAAGCCTGCTATCAGATTAGTGACATGGTCGAATCCCACTTCAAATTCTTCAGGTATAATGATGTTTCCGGCTTTTACTGCTTTTTCCAATACGGGAGCCAATATCATTTTCCGGCGTCTGTCAAGGAGTGCTCTGTCTGTGGGGATTAAATAAGGCTCGCTGGGATTGTCTTCTCCAAACATACAAGTGCACCAATAATCCAGCCCATCGTAATTTTCGTGTATGGGTACAATCCAGCTTGCTAGGATTACGCCTCCAACTTCTAATACGCTTTTGCTATAGACATTGTATCCCAAATACCAATACATAGGCAGAACTTTAGATGTGATCGGCGGATTCAAGTATGCAAAGATATGCTTTTTCATAAATTCGACATAGTAATTGGTCATTTCGTCGTTTACACAGCCTTGGCCTTCGTAGCCACTACCATATGATATGCCTGTCCAGCTGCGATTAAAATCAGCCCTTTGCAGATCTTTATAAATAAGATATACATTATAGTCTTCGTATATTTGGGCGATGTCATCGTCCCAACTATTATTTCCTTGAGGTACTTTAAAGCGTAATTCAATGCCTCCTTCTGTAGGAGTCAGTGTGTCTTCTTCATAACATGAGGTGAATAATGCCATACAAGCAAGTAATCCCCATAATATATATATTTTTTTCATATTCATTTCTTTTGTTTAATTCATAAGATATATACTATTAACTTTCGCGTTTTGGAGCTAAAGGATTCTGCTCCAGTTTTTTATTTTTAATTAAGACGGCGTCTGGTATAGGCATGGTATAGGAAGGATCATTCTGTTTTAATGTATATACCTGTTCTCCCCATCTATGAATAATTTGTGGCATTCCGTAGCGTCGGAGATCAAACCATCGTTGCCCTTCAAAACAAAGTTCTTTTCTTCTTTCATTTTTGATGAAAGTTTTGAGCGCATCACCTGTTAATCCGGTAGGCTCAACAAATTTGTCGGGTTCATAACGTTTAGCCAGTAAGGTTTTTAAAGCAGATAGTGCTGTACTCTCGTCATTATTATGGGCAGCTGCTTCTGCTAGATTTAAATAAGCCTCACCTAGTCTGAAGGATAAAGCAAAGTTTTCCGAACCACTAGGTTCACCTGTAGCTGAAAGTTTGTATTTGCCGAAAGTAGTATAAGAGTCTTCATAGAAAACTTTATCATCTTTATTGAACTCTTTTGCTATATACTTTTCTTTTCTTAAATCTCCATCTTCAAAGCTTTCAATCAAGTTATCAGAAGCGATAAAAGCTTCTCGGTAATAGGTGGTGGTATTACCGAAGTAACCTTCTTCCTCATACTCTACCGACTCATCATTGAATACAGTTAAGTCTGAAACGCTTCCATATAACCAAATAACCTCAGATGATTTTAAAGATGTAAAATTGTAATAAGGCTCTGCCACTGTTGGAGAAGGGAGGTTATTTAAGTCTACTAAAGCGAAGGACCAGTCTTTTATTACTTTGTTGGCGTATATGGCTGCATCTTTCCAGTTTTCCATATAGAGAAAGACGCGGGACTTCAGCAATTGTATCATTGGAAGGCTAACCAGATAATTCGGTTCATATTGTTTATCTTTGCTTAAAGTAAGGAATAAACGTTCAGCTTCATTCAGATCGTCCACAATTTGGTTGTATACTTCCTCAACGGTGTTTCGTGTCATTAATAGTTGGTCTTCAGGTAGCAGGTTGCTGTCTAGTTTGAGTGGAACTCCTAAAGCCTGTTTGTTATAGTTGTATGGTGCTCCAAAATGATTGACTAACATAAAATAATAGAAAGCTCTTAATCCGAGGGATTGGGCTATTACATAATTTTTTTCAGCCTCCGTACCATTTACGTCACCGATATAATCAAGAGCTGCATTTGCGCCTAAGATATAGTTATAGTATCCTTCCCAGATATTCTGAAGAGGATAACCATTTCTTTCCATAATGAAAAACATATCCGGTTGCCATGTATAAACAGCTTGTTTGGCTTCTATATTTTTTAGAGAGTTGATGCTAAATTCATAATCAGTTTTGTGGAACTGAATGTCATCGTCTAAGAAGCTAAGAAAGGGTAGTAGGAAATTGCTTTTATCCTGTTTGGGATAAGCAGAACCGATTAACATTTCTTGCAAAGCATTTGCATCTTTGGGAACGTACTCACTTTGAGATTTAGGCTCTAGAAAATCTGAGCAAGAGGATAGTGATAGTAAGACTATTCCTGTTAGTATATATATAATTCTTTTCATTGTCTATCTTTTTATTTTTTTAGAAACCAATGTTAATACCTAATGAATAATTCCGTGGAAGTACACTGTTGCTAACTTCCGGGTCGAAACCGTTGAAACGTTTGCTGGCGATAACAAAGATGTTATCCATGTTAAAGTTGAGTGATAGATTTTTCATATATATTTTTTCGCACCACTCACGTTTCATTTGCCAGGATAGGCCGATGTTACGGCAGCGTAAGAAAGAACCACTGACCACCATAGCGTCAGATTGTTCCCATAATGGAATGCTATAAACATTCTCATTGTTGGGCAATTCTATATAAGCCATTCCTGCTTTGGGTAAAGAAGGAATGATTGTATGGGCTTCGTCTCCCGGTTCTTTCCAACGGTTCAGTAAATCGCGGTTTATATTTGTATATGGATCCGGCATATAATAAGAACTAGCGAATTGGTTGTATGGTGATGGCAGACGCTTCTTGTTGCCGAGTAAAAGTGAAAAACTGGTGTTTAAAGTTAATGATTTATAGCGGAAACTTAAGCTCAATCCACCGGTGAAATAAGGCTCTTTCTGACCAGAATATACCAGATAAGTAGTCGGATCTATTTGTCTGCTACGTTCTTCTTCCGGAATATCCAAAAGATTGAATAAAGCTTCACCGGTTTTTCCGTCTAATCCTGCAAAAGAGTATGACCAGAAACTGCTGAGCGGATATCCTTCTTTTAATACAATATCTGAACGTCCACTTAAGAAGGAAGCTGCATTGACATCAATGTCTGTATGTCCGCCTTCATTCCAGTTCTTGGAAGCATTCAAACTGACACTTAATGCATAGTCCCGTTTCTGTATCGGGGTAAAAGTTAATGTGTATTCGATACCTCTGTTGTGGATAATACCACCGTTGCGTTTCATGGATGTTATTCCATATTCATAAGGTAATTCCAGTTCAACAATGGCATTGGAGCGTCTTGTATAATATTCCAAATTCATATAAAACATACTGAATAATTCCAGGTCTACACCGAAATTCCATGATTTGGTACGTTCCCATGATAGATTCGGATTTGGGATTTGGGAGATGGTAGACTGATATCTGTTGTATAGATTTGCCACTTTCCCCTGATTTAAAATCAAATCCGGACTAATGCGCGTTACTGCATTTCCTTGAATACCATAGGTGCCGCGGAAGTTTAAAGTTGTTATCCATTTTACATATTTCCTCATGAAGTCCTCTTCTGAAGCTCTCCAGGAGAAACCGAATGAATAGGTAGGATCAATACGGTGATTGGCATCCTGACCGAAACGGTTGGATGCATCATTACGTATATTTGCATTAACAACATATCGGTTTTTGAGTGAATATGCTAGTGTGGCGAATACGGAAAGATAATTGTCTGTAGTATTGACTTTTCTCCATCCACCATCATATATCTTTTTTAAAAGCCCCCATCCTTCGTCTTTAGAACCTGTAATAGGTGTAAAAGCTTGTGGAGTGGTTGGTAATGTTATTACTTCTCCTCTATCTGGGGCATATCCCCATACCGTATTGCTGACACCTTTATTAGTGGAAGAACGTAATTCCATACCTACTAAAGCATTAATTCGGTTCTCATTATTAAAGGCTTTACTGAATTGCAGTTTATTTTGGATGTTGTAAGAGTATTGCTGTGCGTTATTTGTGAATAATTCGCCTCCGAATGGGAGTAAGGCTGCTCCAAACTCTTTACTGTTTGGTGAGACAGAGTTGAAATCATAACCACGATATGTTTCAGCAATATAAAACGTTTGTTCAGTTTCCCAAGCTTCGTTTGTGCTGTTATTATTGGAATATCCACCAGTAAATTGGTAAGTTAACCAGTCCAAAATATTCCATTTCAAGTCTAGCGAAGCTGACATGAAACTTGATTTTGATTTAGAACCACTATTATTCCGTTCATTTACGAAATTGTATGATAATGATTTGACTCCGCTATTGTATGGGTATGAGGCTTTCATTTGATAGTAAGCATCAGGGTCTATAGAACGATTGGTAGTAGTAGCATACCCCATAGGATTGACTCCTCCGGCAAAACCGTTATTCGTACTTACGCTACCGTTGATCGTTGCATTAATCGTTAGTTTTTGTACCGGGCGTATGGTGATGGCAACGCGTCCGGTCATACGTTCACTGTCGTTTCCTATTTCCTGCCCTTCGCTATTGGAATATCCCATAGAAGCTGCATAACTGTATTTATTTGTTCCGCCGGAAACACTTATATTATGGTTATGGCTAAAAGAACGGCGGGTTAGTAGTTTGAACCAGTCTGTATTTTGTGTTTCCAGAACATTGCGTTGTGCCAGAAAATCTTCAGAAGATATATCGTGCGATAGATACATATTCAATAATCCTTCATAAGTATATATTTGTTTGATTGGTTCTGTGCCATAAGGTGTTCCCCAGTTAAAAGCTTCTTGTGAGAATAGTACTCTTTCTTTGGAGTTCATATAATTAAACTGTCCATAGTTGGGACGCGTACCCATTACAAAATTAGAGGTGTAATTGACACTTAGACGATCAGTCGTATTCTTTTTGGTTGTGATCTCAATAACACCATTCGATGCTTTTGAACCATAAATAGCGGTCGCAGAAGCATCTTTTAAAATACTAATGCTTTCGATATCAGCAGGATTTAACCAAGAAATCTGATTACCGATAATGTTTTTCAAGTCCTCTGTCATGAGAGAAGATGCATTCAATTCCAGGGGGTCTTCCTGAATGATGCCGTCGACTACCCAAAGTGGGTCTTGATTACCCAGTAAGGTACTGGTACCACGGATTTGAATTTTCGGGGCAGTACCTACACGACTACTTGTATTGGTGACAATCATACCTGCTACACGTCCTTGCAACATTTGGTCAATAGTGGTATACGAAGGCATTAAAATATCTTTTGCTTTTACTGTGGTAATAGAACCTACTAGGTCACGGCGTTGAATATTCTGATAACCGGTTACAACCACTTCGTCGATTTCAGTACTGGAACTGTTTAGAGTGACATTAATCGTTTTCTTTCCTGTATATCTTACAGTCTTTTTCTCCATTCCGATGAATGAATAAGTTAATATTAACCCTTCTTGCGCAGGAATATTAAAAGTGTAATGTCCGTCTAGTCCGGCGATAGCTCCATGTTTTGAACCTCGGACAGTGACTGTAGCTCCGGGAAGTGCTTCACCGCTTGCATCACGTATCCATCCACTAATCGTGATTTTATTAGTCTTTCTTTTCTTAATAACGATGGCAGTGCCTGATACTTCATAAGTCAGGTTAGTTCCTTCCAGACATTCATCCAGAATTTCGGTGATCGTTTTGTTTTTTGCCCTTACGCTGATATCGGTTATGTTAGCGATATCTTCTGTTGCGTACATAAAGATGAATTTTGTACGGTTTTGCAAATACCAAAGCGTAGATTCCAGGCTTTCGCCTCTCAGATCAACGGAGATTCGCTGATTGTCTTGTGCTTGAATCATAAGTGAAGAAAGGGAGAATATCCATAAAAGGCAGAGCTTAACGAAATTTCTGCTTACATAAGATACTCCCTTTGAGGAGGATTGTGTTCGTTTTTTCATAATGCGTTAGTTATAATATGTATTAATAGTTATTGTTTATAAGAAATGTGCAGTATACCTTCTCTTTGTTTTATGTCTACCATATTTAATTCCATTATCATGTCGATAATTGGATTCATGTTTGCATAGCGGTTGAGATAAGCTCCGATTTGTACCTGTCTGGCTGCATCGTCTTCAAAAGTGTATGTGAATCCGTACCATTTGGAAAGATATGACATTACATTCTCAAGAGGAACGTTCATAAATATGAATGATCCGGACTCCCAGGAAGTGTATAATTCTGTATTTACGTTAGATACGGTACTTTCCCGACTATTTTTGTCATATACGAAATGTTGGTTTGGAATCAATTCATAATCTTCGTTTTCACTGCTAATCTCTATAGCTCCACTAATTAGTGTAGTACTTTCCACTTCTTCATCCGCATAAGCCCTTACATTGAAAGAAGTTCCTGTCACCCGAATAGAAGTGTGCGGTGTTTGCACGATAAAAGGATGTGCTTTATCTGGAGCAACATCAAAATAGGCTTCACCTTCAACCTGTACGATGCGTTCCTTATCGCTGAAACAAATCGGATAAGTCAGTTGTGATTCTGCGTTCAGATGTACTTTTGTTCCATCCGAAAGGACAATGTGACATTCCATACCATGCAGTGTACGAAGCGTATTTTTGATTTCTTTCACTTTGGGCTTGTTGGCAGGAGTTTGATAATTTATCCCTTTGGAGTCAATGATGAACACTTCAGTTGCACCCTCCGGAAGGACATTCTCAAAAAGGTTGAAGGTGTTGCCATTACTTAAAGTCAGTTCTCCGCCATGGGTTCCTGGAGTGATTTCACCGATTGGTTCTCCGGCTACCCAATTATAAATAAGGTATGAAATCGGTATTAACAATAGCAAAAGAAGAGCCGCATATTTCAGACTCCTTTTCCATGAAAGAAAACCGGATGTTTTTTCTCCTCCTAGTAGCGGATAGATTCTGTCCCATGCCTTTTGTGAAGAGAAGCTTTTTATTAACCGGCTGTTTTCTTCATACGTTTCCTTATTTAATATCCGGTCGGCTATTTTTTGATGCTCCGGATTTTCATCCAACCACGCATGATAGTTTTTTTTCTCTTCGGGAGTAGACGAATGAGTAAATAAGGAAGCTAAGATTTTTGCAATTTTAAATTTTTCTTTGAATGAATTCATCGTTTTTTCGATTTGTTATATAAGTAAAACAATCCAATCGAAAAAACGGGGTAATCAAAAAGTTACTTTATTTGCATAAAAATAGTAATAAGGTGTAATTTATGCCTTTGAGACTTTCGCGAAGTTTGCGATAGGCGAATTTCTTTAACGTATGGACAGTGCCTTCTGAAATTTGCAATTTGTCAGCAATCTCATGGTTTTTTAACCCTTTCATAGAGTATAAGATGATATTTCGCATTTGGGTAGGCAATTCTTCTACCGCTTTGCGAACCATGTGGAATGTTTCCTGTTCGATAATAGCAGCTTCAAAACCACTATCGAATTCTTCCTGTCCGGAAAAATTAGGAATATCTAATTGTTCATGTTTTAGGTGATTCAGACATTTATTTCGGGTGACGGTATAAAGGAAGCTTTTTACTTTCAAAATGTTGTCGAAATCTTCTTTCCGTTCCCAATAAGCTAACAATACATCTTGCGCAATGTCTTTGCAAACTTCTTTGTCTTCAATATAGTGGGATGCGAACACGCAAAGAATAGGATAGTAGTCATCAAATAGCTTTTTGAAAGCCTGTTTGTTACCACGTCTGATGTCTGCAATTATATTTTCTATATGTATGTTCACTATTTAGGGTGGAGCGACTGGTGCAGGAATTTTCTTATCCAATCTTACTTATTTTCTTCAGCTTTTCTTCTTCGATGATTTTGATCTTTCTTCCGTCGATTGTAATCAGTCGTTCCGTAGCGAACTGTGACAATGTGCGGATAGCATTCGAAGTAGTCATATTAGAGAGATTAGCTAAATCTTCGCGTGAAAGATAAATGCTCAAAGTAGATCCGTCTTCTTCCAAGCCGTAGCTTTCTTTCAGGAAGATGAGAGATTCGGCCAAGCGTCCGCGGATATGCTTTTGTGTCAGATTGACAGTGCGTTCGTCTGAGATGCCGAGATCAATAGAAAGCTGGCGGATAAAAAACATAGCCAGGTCATTATTCTGGGCAACTAAAGTTAAGATAGCATTCATAGGAATCAGACAAACAACAGAGGGTTCGAAAGCTGCTGCGGCAGTTACAAAATCTTGTTTGGCAAAATAAGCACGATAAGCAAAGTATTCGCGTGGTTTAATCATGCGAATAATCTGACTTCTACCTCCCACGCCATCTTTGAAGATTTTTACTTTCCCACTGATAAGACACATCAGATGAGAAGGTGTTTCCCCTTCGCAGTAGATGGTTTCATTTTTTTTGTAGGTTTGTATCGTATAATTGTTCATCAGAAACTCCTTTTGCTCGTTATTTAAAGGAGCTAACATATCGGATAACGGTTCCGAAATATCGATGTCTGACATATTCATTTTTACCATGAGTGCTACAAAACTGTGTTATACAGCACAAAAGTAAAAAGAAAAAATGAGAAAATGAACGAATCTATAAAAAGATTGCACAAAAGTGGGAGCTTTCGTGCAATCTTATAGGCATTTTATTTAGTAAATAACAGTTCCCTGTATTTGGGTAACGGCCATATTTCATCGTCCACTTCCATCTCCAAATGATCGATGTGATCGCGGATTTGATCGAGGTATGGACGTACTTTTTCTTCGTATGCAAATGCTCTTTCCTTGTAGTTCTCCATGTGGTTGGCAACTTTTCGTGCTTCGGTCATTTCGCGAACCAGTACTTTGATGGAAGTGACCCGGTGTGAAATCTCACGGATCAGCTCTTTGCGGTCGGCACTCAACACTTCGTATTCTTCAGCCGGGAATATTTCTTTCAGTCCGCGAAGATTTTCGAGCAACCGGTTCTGATAGGCAACGGCAGTCGGTACGATGTGGTTAATGGCGAGGTCGCCCAGTACACGGCCTTCGATTTGCACCTTCATGGTATATTTCTCCAGTTCCACTTCCAGACGGCTGTTCAATTCGGTTTCGTTGAAGATACGTTCGCCAATCAGCACTGATTTGGATTGGTTGTCAATATAGTGCATCAGGGCTTCCGGTACGTGGCAGATGTTAGTCAGTCCGCGGCGTGCGGCTTCCTGTTTCCATTCTTCAGAATAACCGTCGCCCTCAAAACGAATCGGTTCGGAAGCGATAATCGTTTCTTTCAGTATGCGGAAGATGGCTTCATCTTTGCCTACTCCTTCTTCCATCAGTTTTTCTACTGATGCGCGGAATTCGTTCAACTGATTTGCCATGGCGGCATTGATTGCAATCATGGAGGCGGCACAGTTGGAAGACGAACCTGCGGCACGGAACTCGAAACGATTTCCGGTGAATGCGAAAGGAGAGGTGCGGTTACGGTCGGTAGTATCCAGTAGGATTTCGGGGATACGTCCGATACCTAATTTAAGAGTGGTTTTTTCTTCCGGTGTCATTTTCTCGTTTCCTACCTGGCGGACAATTTCGTCGAGAGTAGACGATAGTTGTGAACCCAGGAAGCAGGAGAGAATGGCGGGAGGAGCTTCGTTGGCTCCCAAACGGTAGCTGTTGCTGGCGCTCATGATGGAGGCACGCAGTAAATCCTGGTTTTTATAAACCATCATTAAGGCGTTTACCAGGAAAGTGAGGAATAGCATGTTTCCTTTCGGATTCTTTCCGGGGGCGAACAAGTTGATGCCGGTGTCGGTGCAGAGCGACCAGTTGTTGTGCTTGCCCGAACCGTTTACTCCGCTGTATGGCTTTTCGTGTAGGAGTACATTGAAGTGATGTTTCCTTGCGATACGTTTCATCAAATCCATGACAAGCTGGTTGTGGTCGTTGGCAAGGTTGCAGTTTTCGAAGATAGGGGCCAACTCAAATTGGTTGGGGGCTACTTCGTTATGACGGGTTTTGGCGGGAATACCCAGTTTGTGACACTCAATTTCGAGTTCTTTCATAAATGCCGTGACACGTGGAGGGATGGAGCCGAAATAGTGGTCTTCCAACTGTTGGTCTTTGGCGGAAGAGTGTCCCATCAGTGTCCGTCCTGTCAGGCAGAGGTCGGGGCGTGCATTATATAAGGAAGAGTCAACTAGAAAATATTCCTGTTCCCATCCTAAATTGGTATATACGCGGGTGATGTTCTTGTCGAATAGTTGGCAGACATCCGTTGCTGCTTTATCTACGGCGGCAAGTGCTTTCAATAAGGGAGTTTTGTAATCCAGTGCTTCACCTGTATAAGAAATGAAGATAGTGGGGATACAAAGAGTGGTGTCTACCACGAATGCCGGTGAAGAAACATCCCAGGCTGTATATCCTCGTGCTTCGAAAGTGTTGCGGATACCGCCGTTAGGGAAAGAAGAGGCATCCGGCTCTTGCTGGATCAGTAGTTTTCCGGAGAAGCGTTCGATTACTCCGCCGTCTTCGCCGAATTCGATAAAACCGTCATGTTTCTCGGCTGTTCCGTCTGTCAGAGGCTGGAACCAGTGTGTGTAGTGAGTGACGTTGAGTGACTTGGCCCAACTTTTCATGCCGTTAGCAATCAAGTCTGCTATTTCGCGGCTGATAGGCGTACCTTTTTCGATAGCATCGGTTACAGCTTTGTAGGCTTCTTTGGGAAGATACTCCTGCATCTTCTTGCGGTCGAACACGTGGCTACCATAATAATCAGAGAGTTTGTTGGAAGGAGCAGTTACTTCCAGAGGTTTCCGGTTGGAAAGCTCTTGTAAGGCAAAAAAACGCATTTTTGACATAAATGGTCTACTTTTTATCGGTTGATGGCGCAAAATTATATGTTTTTTCTGAAAGTACCCCTATTTTGAAGGGGGTATTTTTAGAAATGAATGTATTTTTCTATAGATACCCCCTCTGTTGATTCTCCAACTTCTGTTCTTATTGCTTCTGTTGCTCCATTTCTTTAGCCATCTGTTTAACCAAACTTTATAATGGTTGTGATAGTTTTTGTACAACAGTTTGAATATTTGGCTATTCATGGCCATTTGAGTAAGGAATTGTAAATGTTTGCCCATAGCGACATTCATTTCTTTTCACACTGCTAAACATTTTATTTTATCCCATACTTGACACTATTCAACAAAAAAACTCTATCTTTGTTTTATAATTGAGACACAGCATATAATGGGATGATTTATCAATCCCTTTACCGATTTTGGCTTTAAGTTTTTATTCGGCAGAGAGGTAGAAAAGGAGTTATTAATCGACTTCTTGAATGATTTGCTCGTAGGAGAGCATGTAATTACCGACATCCAGTTCCTAAACAACGAACAGCAGCCGGAAGTAAAAACAGAACGAGGACTTATCTATGATATATATTGTAGAACCAATACGGGGGAACATATTATCGTAGAAATGCAGAACCGGGAACAGCCTTACTTTAAAGACCGTGCCCTTTTCTATCTCTCTAGGGCTATTACCCAACAAGCGAGAAAAGGGATTTGGAACTTTCAATTAGATGCTGTGTACGGAGTGTTCTTCATGAACTTCGTGATGGACAAGGATATACCCTCTAAAATCAGAACGGATGTTATCCTTTCTGACAGGGATACAGGTAAGCTTTTCAATAGTAAGTTCCGGCAGATTTTTATTGAATTGCCGAACTTTAATAAAGAAGAGGATGAATGTGAAAATGATTTTGAACGCTGGATTTATATATTAAAGCACATGGATACACTTGATCGAATGCCTTTCAAGGCTCGTAAAGCCGTTTTTGAACGACTGGAAAAGTTAGCCTCCAAAGCGAATATGACCCAGGAGGAAAGAATGCAGTACGAGGAAGAATGGAAAGTTTACAACGATTATTTTAATACGTTGGACTTTGCAGAACAAAAAGGTATACAAAAAGGTATACGAGAAACAGCCCGTAAATTGAAAGAATTAGGGGTGGATAATGATATTATCATAAAATCTACGGGTATTTCGAAAGAAGAAATAGAGAAATTATAATCTTTCTCCTATTATTAATAGGCGACTCATGCATTCAAACATGAGTCGTTTTTGTTTATTCATATATTTATATTAATCAGGTGTGAAAAGCTTCCTTCCCCTGATAACTCTTTTTAGTAGCTTAATTCCATTGCTTTTCGATATTCTTTTTTATATTTGCCTACGTTAATGAAGGAGATACGACAATTGAGAGATAAAATATTGATAGGATGCATATTGTGTCTGTTCTCTTTTATATCAAAGGGGGCAGCCAATAATTATATAATGAATCCTTATACTCATCAGGAAATCTCTGCCGACTCCATCATAGAACGTGTGATGACCTTTGCGCCTTTGTATGAAACGATAGTCAGCGATTATCGTGCGAACCTATATATAAAAGGTAAGATGGACATTCAGAAAAAGAATTTTATTCTCCGCTATGTACCTTCTATGTTTCGTTTGCAAAAGGGTGTTCGCGAATATCTGCTTGAAACATACAGTGACCTGCATTATACAGCTCCCAATATTTACGACCAAAAAGTAAAAGCCTCCCAAGGAACTGTGAGGGGAAACAGAGGATTGCCGGGTTTGCTTGAATACTTTAATGTAAATATCTACTCTTCTTCTTTGCTGAATGATGAACGCTTGCTATCACCACTGGCTAAAAACGGGCAGAAATATTATAAGTATCGGATAGACAGCGTAATGGGAGATCCTAACAATCTGGATTATCGGATACGTTTCATTCCCCGTACCAAGAGCGATCAGTTGGTAGGTGGATATATGGTGGTTAGCAGCAACGTCTGGAGTGTTCGTGAAATCCGTTTTTCGGGAAGATCGGAGCTGATAACATTTACCTGTTGGATTCAGATGGGAGATGTCGGCAAAAAAAATGAATTTCTGCCGGTGCGTTATGATGTAGAAGCCCTTTTCAAATTCCTCGGAAATAAGGTAGATGGTAATTATACAGCTTCTTTAGATTATAAATCCATCGAACTGAAAGAAAAGAAGGTACGTAAGAAAGAGGAGAGGAAATATAATCTTTCGGAATCTTTCTCTTTACAGTGTGATACGAATGCTTATAAGACGGACGCCTCTACCTTTGCTATCATGCGCCCGATCCCTTTGAACGAGAGCGAGAAAAAACTATATTTCGACAATGCGCTTAGACGTGACACGGCTACCATACAAAAGCCATCCAAGAGTCAGGCCTTTTGGGGAACGATGGGGGACTTGATGGTAGAAGATTATAAATTCAATTTGTCCAATATCGGAAGCGTACGGTTCTCTCCGTTTATAAATCCGCTTTTATTCAGTTATAGCGGAAGCAACGGTTTGTCTTATCGACAGGATTTCCGTTACAACCGTCTTTTCAGAGGGGATAAATTACTTCGTATTGTGCCGAAACTCGGATACAACTTCACGCGTAAAGAGTTCTACTGGTCGTTGAATGCCGACTTTGAATACTGGCCGCAGAAACGGGGATTCTTCCGGTTGAATGTAGGTAATGGTAACCGTATCTATAGCAGTAAGGTGCTCGACGAACTGAAAGCCATGCCGGATAGTATCTTTAATTTCGATTTAATTCATCTTGATTATTTCAAGGACTTGTATTTTAACTTCCGCCATACAGTTGAGATAGTCAACGGACTGGATATCGGTCTGGGTTTCTCTGCCCATAAAAGAACAGCCGTAGAGCCTTCCCGTTTTGTGATTACCGGTGATTATCCGATGCCGCCTCCGGAGTTTATGGATAAATTCAAGAACACTTATATCAGTTTCGCTCCCCGCATCCGGATAGAGTGGACGCCGGGACTCTACTATTATATGAACGGAAAGCGAAAGATAAACTTACATTCTATCTATCCAACCTTCTCGGTCGATTATGAACGGGGAATTAAAGGAGTATTTAAAAGTACGGGCGAATATGAAAGAATAGAGTTTGACCTTCAGCATCAAATCCGGATGGGATTGATGCGTAATATTTATTATCGTTTCGGATTCGGGGCATTCACCAATCAGGATGAACTGTATTTTGTGGACTTTGCCAATTTCTCCCGCCATAATCTTCCCGTAGGCTGGAATGATGAAATCGGCGGAGTATTTCAGGTGCTTGACTCACGTTGGTATAACTCCTCCCGTCGTTATGTGCGGGGACATTTCACCTACGAAGCTCCATTCCTTATTCTCCGGCATCTGATGAAGTACACCCGTTATGTGCAGAATGAACGTATTTACATCAGTGCACTTTCTATGCCGCATCTTCAACCTTATCTGGAAGTCGGATATGGCATCGGTACGCATATTTTCGACGTGGGAGTCTTCGTAAGCAGCGAAAACTGGAAATTCGGAGGAATAGGCTGTAAGTTCACGTTTGAGTTGTTCAACCGATAGTTTTTCCCCGTTCCGGTTGTTTTATCGAAAGATTATACTTATCTTTGTATAAGAGAGGATGAGGGCCGAATTTAGCATCAAAGAGGTGTAGTCGCCTCGTAAGCACAGGTGTTTTTCCTAGAAAATAAATTCTAAGGTATAAATACCTAAATTTATTTTAGTAAATAACTCATCCTCTCTTCTCTTTGTTTATATACATAATACAAAATGGACGGAATTCTAATAACGATACTTATTGTCACAGGTTTTCTGATTTATAAGATGATTTCCTCAAGCAGAAAACAAGAGGGGTATAAAAGATGGAAAGCGACAGACGGTAGTAAGGAAGAAAAGACTACTAAAGTAAAATGGGAGCATGGAGCCTGGCTTAGGCATGCTTTGGGAGCGACAGTTTCAAGAGCACAGTATGTTCAAAAGTATGATGAATCGGCTGTTGTCTGGTGTGCCAATCTGTTGGGAATGGAAACGGGACAATTGAAGGAAATACTACGAAACGTTTCTGTACATTACCGGGAATTTTGGATGAGAAAAAGAAAAGGAGGGTATCGTATGATCTCTGCTCCTAACAAAACAATGCAATCCATTCAAGCGACTATTAATTCACGTATATTATCACCTGTAACGATGATTCATCCGGCAGCGGTAGGTTTCCGGAACGGTCATTCTGTAGTCGACAATGCCAATCCTCATTTAGGAAAGCGGTATGTGTTGAAAATGGATATTCATGATTTTTTCTTTTCTATACGGAGTCCGAGAGTGAAAAAGACATTTGAGAAGATCGGTTATCCGGAAAATGTATCTAAAGTATTGGGAACGTTGTGTTGTTTGCACAGACATTTGCCGCAGGGAGCGCCTACAAGTCCGTCGTTAAGTAATATCGTTAGTTATGAGATGGATAGGAAGTTGGCGGCATTGGCAGCGGAATACGGACTGACTTATACCCGGTATGCCGATGACCTGACTTTTTCGGGAGATGTATTTCCCAAAGAGCAGATTATTCCCCGTATTAAACAAATCATTCGTGATGAGAAATTCGAACCGAATCATAAAAAGACCCGTTTCATCAATGAGTATGGTAGAAAGATTATCACGGGAGTGTCCATCTCTTCCGGTGTGAAACTGACTATCCCTAAAGCCAGAAAGAGGGAAATCCGAAAGAATGTCTATTTCATCCTGACGAAAGGTTTGGCAGAACATCAGCGACGGATTGGTTCGAGTGATCCTGTCTATCTGAAACGGCTGATTGGAGAGCTTTGTTATTGGCGGTCAATAGAACCGGACAATAGCTATGTATCCGATTCTATTGCTGCCCTGAAACGTTTGGAGAAAGGGTATTGATCTAATTTCTGTCACCTGAATCTACTAGACAGGATCACTCGAACCAACATTTAATCCGCAATCGTCACCCGTTCATTTTCAATTTTGGCATAATTCCTTTTCACGGCTTCGCGAATACCTCTTTGCATGGCAGCGTCTATGTTCGATCCCATACGGGCAAAGCCGAATTGTTGTGCACATGCTTTTATCAAATCTGCCACAGGCAGGCTAATGGAGTCTGTCAACAGTTGTCGGATGGCATTGGCTATCTCTTCAGGAGCTATATCTGTCGCTTCTCGCTCGGAAACCGGACGATAAATAGAGTAGGAGATACATTGCTCTCTGTTTTTCCAGCAGAAAACAAATCCTTCATGTTCGGTGCGATAGATATTTAGTGTATCTAAAGCCGTCTCTATCTGTGTTTCTACCCGTGCTCCCAAACGACTGATTCCCCATTCAGACAGAATCTTCTTGCAAAGCAATGATTTGCTGACCGGAGCTTCATTCTCTATAATCTTCCGTATTTGAGAAGTGAGGATAGAATAGCTTTCACTAAAGAAAAAGTCTTCCGGCGAATAGCTGCCTGGAGTGATCTTTGCCGATCGGTACTTTTGCTGTATTCCGCTTTGTGCGGAAGATGCGAAAGCAGTTTGCTTTTCAGAAGTGGCAGGTGATGCTTTGAGTACAAATGAAATTTCATTGTTATCTCTCTCTGCAGTCGGTACTGCTTCTTTTATTGACTCTTCTTTTATTGGCTCTTCTTTTGTTATTTTTTCTTTGTCTGTCGACTCTTTGTTCACAGATTCTTTTTCTGCTGTCATTGGGGCAGAATCAATTTCGGTGGTTGTCGTTGTTTGGGCATTAACCTTTGAACTCTTTTTGCGTGCGATAGCCTCTTGAATAGCAGCTATTACTTCGTCCGGTTTTTCCCACCAGTCCATAGTCCATATCCGGTAGATATCCCAGCCGAGTGCTTTCAGTACATTGTTTTGCACAATTTCCCGGTCACGTGCGGTCTTGGTACGTTTGTAGTTTTTGCCGTCGCAGATAATACCTAATTGATAGTTGGAGGTATTTTCGGTGTCAACGATACCTATATCTATTTTGTAACCGGAGCATCCGATGTCTGTATGCACGGTGTATCCCAATGAACGCAGTTTATCGGCAATGATATTCTCGATGGAGGCTGCTGTTTCCGTTGATTGGGCTGTCACACTGTTGATTGTATTCCTAGTTCCTTTCTCCGCATATTCGAGGAAACGTTTTAATCCGGCTACTCCGATAGAGGAAGTCCGGTTCAGGTCAATCATATCCGATCTTAAAGTGGAATAGATAATCATCTCATACCGGGCACGGGAAACGGCCACATTCAACCTTCTTTCGCCACCTACCCGGTTCAATGGGCCGAAATTCATGCTGACACGTCCTTCCGCATCCGGACCGTAGCCCACAGAAAAGAGAATAACGTCCCGTTCATCTCCCTGCACATTCTCCAGGTTTTTGATAAACAACGGTTCGTCACATTCCAGAGCAAGAGTTTCCAGTTCGGGATGGAAGATAAAGAGGTCGGAAAGTAAGTCTTCTATCAAGGCTTGCTGAACGATGCTGAAAGTCACCACACCGATACTTTTCTTTCTCAATTCCTCGCTTCTCAATCTTCTGGCTATTTCGTCTACCACCGCTTGAGCTTCCGCCCGGTTTTGGCGCGATTTGCCTTTATCATAATAACCGTTGATGTTGACTATCCTGACTTTCGATTCAATGTTGTCCGGAGAAGGGAAAGTCATCAGTTTGTTATCGTAATATTCGGAGTTGCTGAAAGCGATGAGGCTCTCATGTTTGCTTCGATAGTGCCACAATAAATATTTGGAAGGGATAGACAAAGCAAGGCAGTCGTCAAGAATACTCTCCAAATCCTCCATCTCAATATTATCTTCATCTACGGTGCTGACCGAGAAGAAACTGGTAGGAGGCATTTGTTTCGGGTCCCCCACGATAATCACGTTTTTGCCTCGGGCAATAGCGCCCACCGCTTCATAAGTAGGCATCTGTGACGCTTCGTCAAAGACAATCAAATCGAATTTGTCAGCATCCGTATCAATGAATTGAGCGACGGAAAGCGGGCTCATTAGCATACACGGACACATACGCGACAATAAAGTAGGAATCTGATCGAACAGCTTGCGGATGGATATGCCACGAGCATTGTTGCGGATATTCTTTTGAAGGATGCCCACTTCGGAACTTTGGATAGCTTCGTGAGTAAAAGACGGAATGTTGGAAGCCAGCCGCGCAAACAATTCTTTTTTGGTCGTTTCTTCGAATTTGGCGGATATTTGTTTGTATTTAGCAATAATATCGTTGAAAATTTTGCCGTTGAATAATTCCAACGTGGGTTCTTTGGCAATGATATACTGAATAACCGCCTGGTAGAAACTCTTGTAGAAGATGTCTGTCAGTTGGTCGGTAGGGATATTCTTTTCCTTATATTCTGTCGCGACAAATCCGATTCCCAGTTTATTCAGAGTTTGGTATGCTTGTAACCACTGATACCAGTCTTTGAGTTTGTCGAGGTTATCTTTCCAGGTTTGGGCTTTTGATAGCGCAATCGTTATCCAGTCGGCTGAAGAGGTATAAAGCTCTTCTGTTGATATACCCAACGTGTCGGACAACTTCTTTTCAATGACTGTGAGTGTATCCGACAACTGATACAGTTCATTGAAAGAGTGAGCGTGAATATCTCTGAATGTTTGAATTCTTTCTGTGAGCTGTACAGACAAATTCTGTTTGATTTGTGACACCTTGGCTATGTCCTTTGCGTAATTCAGCAAATGCGAGTGAAGAGAAGCCATGTCATTGATAATCTGCTCAATGGCAGTCCAATCCTCATTCTTGCCGAATCGTCCGAACAAAGAGGGGAGTTGGCCGGTGTATTTCTGAACAGCGTCCTCTTCTTCCTGATACCGGATAATCCGGTGGAGTAGCGGTTTGATGTCTTCTGTTTCAATGGTTTTTAAAGCATAGATGTTGATAGCCTTTTTGATTTTTCGCTGACCGAAATATCTGGGAAGGAACCATTGATCGGATACCCGGTTCCATTCGGCTACCGTCTGCTTTGCGTTGATAGACAGAATCTCTTTGGTGAATCCTGCCTCTATTTCTTTTCTTTGTTCATCACGTTTTTGCCCATGAACCACCACTTCACGATATTCATTCAGCGTTTCATTCAATAACGGCAGAGTCAGCAATCCCGGAGTCAGCTCCGGAATATCGAGTATTCTCCGGATGATACAGGCAATCGTTTGGAAATCCTTGCGTGTCGGGTGTATATCCGTATCTTTCAGAAGTACGGAAAATACATCCAACTTCTGCCGGATGGTATTTAATAAATCAATGAAACCGGTAAGTAATTGGGAGGCTTCTTCTTTTCCGGCAGATGAATATTCGGAAATCGAGATACCTGTTAATGGATGCCGATAAGGGTGTCCGCACGCATTGGCGGTTCTGACCAACGATTCGATAGCCTCTTCCCATTGCGCAAATGTATCTTTGTCTAATGTATCCAGATAAGGTTGTGGAATCTCAAAACAAGGTTCGACGTCCACAGATTGATAATGGATAATGGCGTCGTATAGTGAAACTCCGAACGGATATTCTTTATGCAGGGCTTCGATATACTGATTCAGTTCCGCCCGCAAATTCAGCAAACGTTCCGCTTCCTTTTTGAATTCTTCGGGAGGTGTCTGCCTGATAATTTCCGTTGTTTCTTTCAGTTGTGAGATAACGGCGGATTTCTTTGTTTTGTTGGAATGAATTTCCAAACAGAACGGAGCCAAACCGATAGCCGCCAATCGGTTTTGAACAACGGAGAGGGCAGCCATTTTTTCCGCAACGAATAAGACACGTTTCCCTTTGTAAAGTGCGTTGGCGATGATATTGGTAATCGTTTGTGATTTACCCGTTCCCGGAGGACCGTGCAGGATAAAAGTCTTATCGTGTACGGCTTCATAGATAGCTTCCAATTGCGAAGAATCGGCAATGATAGGCAATACGATGTCCGTTGGCGACAGTTGTTTGTCCATATCCGTTGCGTCTATTTCTTCTGTTGCGGCTTCCCATTCTATCTTTCCGTTGATGAGGCTTGAAACTATTTTGTTCTGAACCAGTTTATTGGCATTGTTGTGAATGTCATTCCACATGATGAACTTATTGAAAGAGAAGATGCCTAAGATGGCCTGCTCTTCCACGTCCCATTTGCGTTGGTTTTTGATACTGTTACGAATGATGGAATAAATCAGTTTGACGTTAACGCCGCTTTCATCGGTGGGCAACGGGTCTAATCCCGATACGGTAATTCCGAAGTTTTGGCGAAGCATTTCTAATAACGTAATATTCATCATCGTTTCCTCTTCCCGTGAACGGATCACATAGCCTTTAGCTGCCGACTTACGGATGATTTCAACCGGCATTAGCAGGATGGGAGCGTAGCGGGGACGTTCGCTGGAAGGAGTCTCGTACCATTTCAAAAGTCCGAGAGCCAGATAAAGAGTGTTGGCTCCGTTCTCTTCAATAGAGGTACGCGAGGAACGGTATAGGTGAGTCAGTGCTTTGCCTAAATCGTTTTCGGACAGATAAAAACGCAGTCTTTTCTGTGAAAGCTCCGAGTTGATGAAACCAACCACCGGATCAGACTCCGGTACAGAGGAATAAATTCCGAAATCCATCGCCGGGCTTTCCCAATCGGCAGGGCGGTGCAGGATGCGGAATTCTTCTCCGTCAGCCAATGCATCTTCCAGACAAGCCAGATTAGCCGGGATCAGTTGGAGCGTGTTTTTGGTAATCCGGATATTCAGCAGGTTGTTGCGAAGGCTCAAGTCCAGCAACCGCCTTTCCCATAACAGTTGTTTGGTGATTACGGTCTGGGTTTCATTGCCCGATAAATCATACGGATTGATACTTTGCGGAGTGGCATGAACGGCACTTTTCTGAATGTTGGTCTCTTTTTCGTCGACTTCCCATACCTGTCCGTGCAAAATACGTTGAGGGATGGGGCGTACACCCGAATATCTCGCTCTTTTGATGTCTATTGCAAGAAGGAAGTTATTCCCGTCCGTCAACTTTCCGTTTGCTTTCTTCACCGCATCGTCAAAATCGGACGAATGTCCCATGTTCATGCAGGTCGTTTCGACCAAAGTAATGTCGTAGATTCCTTCCGCTGTTCTTTTCGTTAATAGAGAAACATCATCAATCGTAGGATCCGGGAAAGTTTCCGGTACCAGCCAGGCTCCTGCAAAGGCATGCCCTTGCGTGATGACGATTAAAGCATTCAGCCCGATTGCCTCCAGGCAGGAAGCATAGAGCAAAGCCATATCCAGGCAGGTTCCCAATTTCTGTGCCATTACAGAATCGGCTAACCGGACACGCTGCCCATATTCTTCGAAACTGGCGGGAACGGTACTATATATAATCTGTTGCTCCGCGATAGCCGTATAGATGGCAGCCATCTGTTTCCTCACCCTGTCCGGAGTGCGGCTTTGATATTCATCGAGAGACGGGTTACCGGTCCATTGCCCCAGGATGGAAGCTGCTCTTTTGATAATCGGCAGGAGAGCCGTATGATTGGGAGTGATGAAAGCAGCCAGCATTTCGGGCAATACGTTGAGTCCGCCCCATTGGTCGTATGCCAGGATGTCGATAGGATATGTTTGGCAGAATATCGGTTCCGCTTCAGCAGTAATTTCAATTTTCAGGTTGCCGGATAAACGTTCGGTCAGTTGCGTGAAGTAGTTGGCGGACAAAGTGAGATTGAATGACGACAGACGGATCGAATCGTTGGCCGGGATCTGTTCAACAGCCATCGGAGCGGCGTTTCCGAAAGTCGGTTCTGTCGTGATTACTACTTGAATGTCCTTCAGTGGGGCAGATGTCGTGTTCTCAATAGAAAGCTGATGAATGACCGATGCTCCGTTTTGTTGTATCGCAAAATTAATAAGCGGTAAATAGTCGCATTGCACCTTGACTTTGTCCAATCTCTCGTCCATGGCAAAAACTGTATAAATTAAGAATTGCAATATTACAAAAAATACGGATATAAATCTCTTTTCTTCTGCCATTCTTTTGTCAATCAAGAAAATATTTCTACCTTTGCGCCCGATTTATAGATAATATAATGTCTTATTTAATTAAAGTATTAAACAATTTTATTATTAATGGAAAACTTAAAGAACGTAGCTCCTATTGAAGATTTCAACTGGGATGCTTATGAAAATGGCGAAACAGTAACCAACGTTAGCCACGATGAACTTGAAAAAGCTTACGACGGTACGCTTAACAAAGTGAACGACCGTGAGGTTGTTGACGGAACCGTAATCGCAATGAACAAGCGTGAAGTAGTTGTGAACATCGGTTACAAATCAGACGGTATCATCCCTTTGAATGAATTCCGTTACAATCCGGACCTGAAAGTAGGTGATACTGTAGAAGTATACATCGAAAACCAGGAAGACAAAAAAGGACAGCTCGTTCTGTCACACAGAAAAGCCCGCGCTACTCGTTCTTGGGATCGCGTTAACGCTGCTCTGGAAAATGAAGAAATTATCAAGGGTTACATCAAGTGCCGCACGAAGGGTGGTATGATCGTAGACGTATTCGGAATCGAAGCATTCTTGCCGGGTTCTCAAATCGACGTTAAACCGATCCGCGACTATGATGTATTCGTTGGCAAAACAATGGAATTCAAAGTGGTTAAAATCAACCAGGAATTCAAAAACGTTGTTGTATCTCACAAGGCTCTTATCGAAGCTGAACTGGAACAACAGAAGAAAGAAATCATCGGTAAACTCGAAAAAGGACAAGTTCTTGAAGGAACTGTTAAAAATATCACATCTTACGGTGTATTCATCGACCTTGGTGGCGTAGACGGTTTGATCCACATCACTGACCTTTCTTGGGGACGCGTTAGCGATCCGAAAGAAGTGGTTGAACTGGATCAGAAGCTCAACGTTGTTATCCTTGACTTCGATGACGAAAAGAAACGTATCGCTCTTGGTTTGAAACAACTGACTCCGCACCCATGGGATGCTCTTGATACTGACTTGAAGGTTGGTGACAAGGTGAAAGGTAAAGTGGTTGTTATGGCTGACTACGGTGCATTCATCGAAATCGCTACTGGCGTAGAAGGTTTGATCCACGTTTCAGAAATGTCTTGGAGCCAACACCTGCGTTCTGCACAAGATTTCATGAAGGTAGGCGACGAAGTGGAAGCTGTTGTTCTTACACTTGACCGTGAAGAACGTAAGATGTCTTTGGGTATCAAACAACTGAAACAAGATCCATGGGAAACAATCGAAGAGAAGTATCCTGTAGGTTCTAAGCATACTGCAAAAGTACGTAACTTCACTAACTTCGGTGTATTCGTAGAAATCGAAGAAGGTGTAGACGGCTTGATCCACATCTCTGACCTTTCTTGGACTAAGAAAGTGAAACACCCGTCAGAATTTACACAGATTGGTGCTGACATCGAAGTTCAGGTATTGGAAATCGATAAAGACAACCGTCGTTTGAGCCTTGGCCACAAACAACTCGAAGAAAATCCTTGGGATGTATTCGAAACAGTGTTCACTGTAGGTTCTGTACACGAAGGTACTATCATCGAAATGTTGGATAAGGGTGCTGTTGTAGCTCTTCCTTACGGTGTAGAAGGTTTCGCAACTCCGAAACACCTTGTAAAAGAAGACGGTTCACAAGCACAGTTGGATGAGAAACTTGAATTCAAAGTGATCGAGTTCAATAAAGACGCTAAGAGAATCATCCTGTCTCACAGCCGTATCTTCGAAGATGTAGCTAAAGCTGAAGAAAGAGCAGAAAAGAAAGCTGCTTCTGGCGCAAAGAAAGCATCTTCTGGTAAGAGAGAAGATTCTCCGATGATTCAAAACCAAGCTGCTTCAACTACTCTGGGCGACATCGACGCTCTGGCTGCATTGAAAGAACAGTTGGAAGGAAAGAAATAATCTGAACAGAATATTTTCTGATGAAGGCGCTCCCGGTTGGGGGCGCCTTTTTCTATTCACCACAGAGGACGTAGAGGACACAGAGGGTAAGAAGGGTAAGGAGGATATGGAGAGGATATGGAGGACAGGAAGGATATGGAGAATACAGAGGGGGTGAAGGCTTGATTTAACAAACTAACGATGGCGATATATTTTATTTATATAAATCTACCCTCTTCTTATCCTCCGCATCTTCTCCATATCCTCCTTACCCTTCTTACCCTCTGCGTCCTCCGTGTCCTCTGTGGTGAATAGAAAAAAAAGTTTCTTCCTTTGCAAGATTGAATCTGAAATGCTTTATCTTTGCATACCATGGAAAAATTTGAGTTACATATATTGGGATGCGGTTCCGCTTTGCCTACCACGCGACATTTTGCGACCTCTCAAGTCGTGAACCTGCGTGAAAAACTATTTATGATTGATTGTGGCGAGGGAGCACAAATGCAGTTACGTCGTTCGCGACTGAAATTTTCCCGATTGAATCATATCTTCATCTCTCATCTACATGGTGACCATTGTTTCGGATTGTTGGGGCTGATTTCTACATTCGGATTATTGGGAAGAACAGCCGATTTGCATATTCATTCTCCACGAGGACTGGAAGAACTGTTTGCACCGATGCTTGCTTTCTTTTGCAAGACTTTGACTTATAAGGTGTTCTTCCATGAATTCGAAACGAAAGAGCCGATGCTTATCTACGATGACCGTTCGGTGACTGTAACCACCATCCCTTTAAAACATCGAATTCCCTGCTGCGGTTTCCTTTTTGAAGAGAAACAGCGTCCGAACCATATTATCAGAGACATGGTGGACTTTTATAAAGTCCCGGTCTATGAACTGAACCGTATCAAGAACGGAGCAGACTTTGTAACTCCCGAAGGAGAAGTAATACCCAATTTGCGTTTGACCCGTCCTTCGGCTCCGGCTCGTAAATATGCTTATTGCTCCGATACAATCTATCGCCCGTCGCTTGCCGAACAAATCAGCAATGTAGATTTGCTTTTCCATGAGGCTACCTTTGCGCAGACAGAGCAGGCACGTGCCAAGGAAACTTATCATACTACAGCTGCGCAAGCCGCACAACTAGCTTTGGACGCCAATGTGAAACAATTGGTGATCGGACACTTTTCAGCCCGTTACGAGGATGAATCTATTCTATTTGATGAAGCATCCGCCATTTTCCCGCAAACCATTTTAGCGAAAGAGAATATGTGTATTGACGTTGATGGAGGAACTGTGTATGAGAAATAGACGCCTGCTTTGGGGAGCGGTAATCCTGTTCGTCGTTTGTTTGGCAGCCTGTAAGAAAGAGAAACCCCAATCTCCGATACCGGACTCTCTGGCTTCCCTGCAAGAACTGTTCAACCCTGCTTATCAAATAGATGCCGACAGTATTCGTCTGATGATCCGTTCCTATTTGAACGAAAACCCTATAACTCCCTGGGATTCGGCTTTGTTGGCCCATTATCGGGAAAAAGATGAATTCTTCTGGTTGAATGACTCGCTCGTGTCCGATAAACCTGCCGCACAGGTGGCGGACTCTATGTTGTTCTGGCTGGGAGACATCTCACGGCATGGCATTAACCCGAATCTTTATTCGGTTGATAGCATCCGTGAGAGATTGCAACAAATACGTTCTTTGAAGTTGCAGGAAGGAAAGACAATGAACCGTCTGTTGGCAGATGTGGAATATCAGTTGACAGCCGCATATCTTTCGTATGTGTGCCAGTTGAAGTTTGGTTTCTTGCCTTCGGAACGCAGATGGAATGATTCGATCAATCGTATCCCCTTAAAACATTGTGATGTTACTTTTGCAAATGCCGCCCTCGATTCATTGCGTGCAAATCCAATTGCTGCTCTTCATGGAGCACAGCCTTCTTCTCCGCTTTATCGCAAGATGCAGGAAGAACTGGTTCGTGTAAATGCTTGGGGGAAAACGGATACTACGGATTATTACCGGAATCGTCTGTTGGTAAATATGGAGCGGGCACGTTGGCAATATGCATTGGACAAAGGACAGAAATATGTGATAGCCAATGTGGCGGCATTCATGTTGCAGGCAATCAACGAAGAAACGGACTCTATCCTGGAGATGCGTATCTGTGTGGGGAGTGTGAAAAATAAAACTCCTCTGTTGTCGAGCAGGATTTATTATATGGAACTGAATCCGTATTGGAATGTACCTCAAAGTATTATCCGGAAAGAAATCATCCCTACTTATCGCAGAGATACGACCTATTTCACCCGTAATCGCATGAAGGTATACGATAAGAACGGCTTACAAGTAAACCCTCATCAGGTTAATTGGGCTAAATATGCAGGAAAAGGTGTACCTTATACAGTGAAGCAGGACAATAAAACGGGGAATTCATTGGGACGCATCATCTTCCGCTTTCCTAATCCTCATTCTGTATATCTGCACGATACTCCTTCCCGGTGGGCTTTCACGCGAAACAATCGTGCAGTGAGCCACGGTTGCGTCCGCCTTCAGAAAGCACTCGACTTTGCTTTCTTCCTGTTGAAAGAACCGGATGAATTATTGGAAGACCGTATCCGCATTGCAATGGATATCAAACCGGTGAGTGAAGAGGGGAAGAAGCTGCCTGTCAGTGCGGCCTATCGCGAACTGAAACATTATAGTTTAGAGAAATATATATCTTTATTTATAGATTATCAGACGGTTTATCTGTCTGCCGATAATAATTTGAGGTATTGTGAGGACATTTATAAATATGATTCGTCTTTACTAGAGGCAATGAACAACTTGAATTTGAAACCATAAATAAACATACAGATACAAGAGATTATGATTCCTTATAACGAACGCGAAGTTCTGAAACTCCTTCAGGAGGAGAGTACACAGCGGAAAGGATTTGAAATGATTGTGGCGCAGTATAGCGAGCAATTATATTGGCAAATCCGCCGGATGGTACTGTCGCATGAGGATGCGAACGATCTCCTGCAAAACACTTTCATCAAGGCATGGACGAATATCGATTATTTCCGTGCCGAGGCGAAACTGTCTACCTGGCTCTATCGCATCGCGCTGAACGAATGTCTTACCTTTCTGAACAAGCAGCGCGCTATGACTACCGTGGATATTGACGATCCTGAAGCTGCGATTGTGCAGAAGTTGGAAAGTGACTCCTATTTTTCGGGCGACGAAATACAGTTGTGTCTGCAAAAAGCTCTATTGACTTTGCCGGAAAAACAGCGTATGGTGTTCAACCTGAAATATTATCAGGAAATGAAATACGAAGAGATGTCGGAAATCTTCGGCACATCGGTTGGTGCGCTCAAGGCGTCATATCATCATGCGGTGAAGAAAATAGAGAAGTTTTTAGAAGAAATAGATTAAACCTTTTAAATTGGACGTTGTCTAAGTAAAAGAGAGGAGAAAAACGTATGAAAGAAGAAGATATCCTATTGAAGAAGCTTGGTAAGGAAAATTCCTTCAAAGTGCCTGATGGTTACTTTGAAAACCTGACTTCGGAGGTAATGAATAAACTTCCTGAAAAAGAAAAAGTTGTTTTCAAGGAAGAATCTGTCAGCACATGGACAAGACTGAAACCATTGCTCTATCTCGCTGCTATGTTTGTAGGTGCGGCCCTGATTATCCGGGTAGCGTCGACAGATCACAAGCCTGCTGCGGTCGATGAAGTGGCGGTGACGGAGGTGGATACTGAAGTCGTATCGGACGAAATGCTGGATGTGGCACTAGACCGCGCTATGCTGGATGATTATTCGTTATATGTTTATTTGAGTGACGCAAGTGTAGAATGATTTATTAAAACTGATTGAATACAGAAAATGAGAAAACTAATCGCATGGGTTGTTTTGTTGTGTGGCTTTATGCCTGTTCTTTGGGCTGCTGACGGATGTGATCAGCATTTATCCCGGGAGGAGTTCAGGGCAAAACAAAAGGAATTCATTACCGAACAGGCAGGATTGAGTAAAAAGGAGGCAGCCAAGTTCTTTCCCGTCTATTTTGAACTCCAGGATAAGAAGAAGAAGCTGAATGATGAATCGTGGGATTTGATGCGCAAAGGCAAGGATGATAAGACAACGGAAGCTCAATATGCAGAAATCAACGATAAGGTAGCTAACAATCGTATTGCTGCCGATCAGCTTGATAAGACTTATCTGGGTAAGTTCAAAAAGATTCTTTCCAGTAAGAAGATATTTCTCGTGCAGCGTGCGGAAATGCGCTTCCACCGGGAGATGATAAAAGGAATGAATCGTGGCAAGGATAAAGGAAACGATTCGAAGAAGAAATAAAGAAAAACAGAGCGTCTAACTCGTATGAATAGACGCTCTGTTTGAGTAAAATAGAGGCTCTACTCGCACGGAATAGAGCCTCTATTTTTTTATTTAGACAGCATTGATTTTAAGTATTCTATTTCTGCAATCAATAGTGGAATATCCTGTTTGGCATGTGTTATGAACTCCAAATCATCTTTCGATGATGGCATTTAAATCAATATTACTCATGGGTTTTACAGTCCTTTTTTCTTTGCTTCATTCCAAATAGCATCCATCTCTTCAAGAGACATATCCTTCAGGCTTTTTCCTTCCTTGATAGTATGTTCCTCCAAATAATTGAAGCGACGGATAAACTTTTGATTGGTAAGTTCCAAAGCATTATCAGGATTGATCTTGTAGAGACGCGCTGCATTGATAAGGCTAAACATAACGTCGCCGAATTCAGCTTCCGCCTTGTCCTTATCCATATTGGCTACTTCATCCTGAAACTCTCCGATTTCTTCCTTCACTTTATCCCATACTTGTTCACGCTCTTCCCAGTCGAAACCTACATTGCGGGCCTTGTCTTGAATACGATAAGCCTTGATGAGCGAGGGGAGGGCAGCGGGTACACCGCTCAATACACTCTTATTTCCGTCTTTCTCCTTTAGCTTCAACTGTTCCCAATTTTCGGAAACTTGTCCTGCTGTCTCTGCTTTTACCTCTCCGAATACATGCGGGTGACGGAAAATCAGTTTATCACACAGTTTGTCGCAAACATCTTTGATGTCAAAATCTCCTGTTTCCGAGCCTATCTTGGCATAGAAAGCAACGTGCAATAATACGTCGCCCAATTCCTTGCAGATTTCTTTCTTGTCATCCCTCATCAGGGCGTCGCAAAGTTCGTAAGTCTCTTCTATGGTGTTGGGACGCAGACTTTCATTGGTCTGTTTGCGGTCCCAGGGACATTTAACACGCAGTTCGTCGAGAATGTCCAGGAAGCGTCCGAAGGCTTCCATCTGTTCTTGTCTGGTATGTGACATAAATATATCTATTTTTTGTTCTTGATTTTTATTTCTTTTTCCACTCCTGATAGGAAATCAGCAGCCCCACTACTTCCGAATAGTTTTGTCGTCCGCTTTCTATCTTATTCCCTTTCAGATAAAGATCGTATATCCAATCCTGCACAGCACCGACCACAGGGCTATACTTGGCAGCCCAATACGCCTGATTATTCTTAGCTAATTCGATAATTTCCGGTCGGACGCGTTTAAACAGTCGGGTGTATTCTTCTTCCGGGAGTAATCTTTGCGCATTTCCCAATACATGTCCCAATATAGAAAAATATCCGGAAAAACGGATTCCCATCGCTTCTGAACGGGTGCAAATCTGATAAGCATAGAAATTAGCTTCCGCTTCGCTGGTGATACCTAATAAATGGGCTAGTTCGTGAGCATAAGTGGCCGGATAATTAACGGGAAGCAAATCTCCGTTGAGTGTAAACTCGCAGAAGAAAGGCCCCATGCTACCCGTTACCCCTACCATCGAAATGAAGGGAGTGAATAACATTGTTTTTACCCTCGGATGCTCGTGTGGAGGGCGATTTACGCCCAGGCTATCACTTAACTGATGATAGATTCGCACAGTTTCCTCTCGTATCAAATCTTGATTGATACTATTGACAGGAGTATACGAACGGTTCAGTTGAGTAATATAATCATCTACGAATTCTTGGAAAATCTCGGGAGTATAGGCGGTATACGGGATTTCTGTTCGTTGATAGAAATTTTTCTGCGAGTAGTTCAGTCCCCATGCCAGATAGAACCATACATAAATCCATAATAAGTATTCCCCGTCGCGCAATAAGATTTTCTTCCAAGGCAACTTCTTGCGGAGACGGGCATAAAAGGGATAAACAATCACGCCTGTGATGCTAAGGAAAATAAATAAATCCCCTATGGCAAAAGGAAATAAACCGGAAAAAAACGACAGGACGTAGGAGATAAGGGGATAGATTGTTTGAGAATAGATCGTTGCCAGAGCAGGAATCCATTGCGTTAGCCACACCAGGATTAATAATGCTCCTAAGGCTACATATCTTACATTTGGCTTATTTTTCATCATTTGTATAAAATCAGTCAACAAAAATATGCATTTAATAAACGTCGCGCGAAAAAATACCTCTATATTTGCAAAAAATCTGTTAACAGTGACTTTGTGTACCTGCGTAATCAGAGAAAGTTATTCAACATAAACCGGATAAGATGGCTACATCAGAAGAAATAGAAAAGTATTGCAGGAATTGCGTGTCACGTGATTTTGTGAACGGAAAAGGACTCGTTTGTAAACGTACCGGAGAACTTCCCGCTTTTGAAGAAGAATGTGACAGTTTTGAGCAAGATAAGGAACTGGAAAGATTAGCGCCTCCCAAGCCGGAAGACTTTCCGGTATTCATGACAGAAGAGGAAATGCTTGCCGAAGAGAATCTGCCCAAAGGAATATTGTGTGCAGTTGTCGCATGCATCGTTGGTGCGGTGGCATGGGGGCTGATCTCCGTTTCTACAGGTCGTCAGATAGGATTTATGCCCATTGCTATCGGATTCATGGTAGGTTTTGCGATGCGGCAGGGCAAGGGAATACGTCCCATTTTCGGAATTACCGGTGCGGCATTATCTCTGGTTAGTTGCATCTTAGGTGATTTCTTGTCTATTATCGGGTATATCTCCCAAGATTATGAAATGGGCTATTTTCAAGTCCTGGCAGGTGTAGACTATGGAGAGATATTCTCTATTCTGTTGAAAAATGTAATGTCGATGACTGCCCTGTTCTACGGATTCGCTCTTTATGAGGGATATAAATTCTCTTTCCGTGCACAGAAACACCCCGAGGGTGGTAAGATTTGAATTTAAATTATTAATTTTGCACCCGTTATTTTTAGAATATACATTATCATATACATAAAACAATATGGAATTAGCAAGTAAGTACAATCCCGCTGACGTGGAGGGAAAGTGGTACCAGTATTGGCTGGACCACAAATTATTCAGTTCAAAACCCGATGGCCGTGAACCTTACACCATCGTCATCCCGCCCCCGAACGTCACCGGTGTGTTACACATGGGACACATGCTTAATAATACCATCCAGGATATTTTAGTTCGTCGTGCCCGTATGGAAGGCAAGAATGCTTGCTGGGTGCCGGGAACTGACCACGCTTCTATTGCTACCGAAGCTAAAGTTGTAAACAAACTCGCTTCTCAAGGTATCAAGAAAACCGATCTATCTCGTGACGAATTCTTGAAACATGCCTGGGAATGGACAGACGAGCACGGTGGTATTATCCTGAAACAACTCCGTAAACTCGGCGCATCCTGCGATTGGGATCGTACTGCTTTCACTATGGATGAGAAACGTAGTGAAAGTGTAATCAAGGTATTTGTCGATCTGTTCGATAAAGGATTGATCTACCGGGGCGTCCGCATGGTAAACTGGGACCCGAAAGCCTTGACTGCCCTTTCTGACGAAGAAGTAATCTACAAGGAAGAACACGGAAAATTGTATTACCTTCGCTATAAAGTAGAAGGTGATCCGGAAGGTCGCTACGCGGTTGTTGCAACAACCCGTCCTGAAACAATTATGGGTGATACGGCTATGTGTATCAATCCGAACGACCCGAAGAACGAATGGCTGAAAGGAAAGAAAGTGATCGTTCCGCTGGTAAACCGTGTCATTCCTGTGATTGAGGATGATTATGTAGACATCGAATTCGGTACGGGTTGTCTGAAAGTAACCCCGGCCCATGATGTAAACGACTATATGCTGGGTGAAAAATACAACTTGCCTAGTATCGATATTTTCAATGACAACGGTACATTGAGCGAAGCTGCCGGTATGTATATCGGTATGGACCGTTTCGATGTTCGTAAACAAATAGAGAAAGACCTCGAAGCTGCCGGATTGCTCGAAAAAATAGAAGCCTATACTAATAAGGTAGGATATTCGGAACGTACCAACGTTGTGATCGAACCGAAATTGTCTATGCAATGGTTCCTCAAGATGCAACATTTCGCAGATATGGCATTGCCTCCGGTAATGAACGACGATCTGAAATTCTACCCTGCAAAATACAAGAATACCTACCGTCACTGGATGGAAAACATCAAAGACTGGTGTATCAGCCGTCAGTTGTGGTGGGGACATCGTATTCCTGCATACTTCCTGCCGGAAGGTGGCTATGTAGTAGCCGCTACTCCCGAGGAAGCTCTGGCAAAAGCAAAAGAAAAGACGGGTAATGCCGCTCTGACAATGGAAGACCTTCGTCAGGATGAAGATTGCCTGGACACTTGGTTCTCTTCCTGGTTGTGGCCTATCTCTTTGTTCGACGGAATCAACAACCCGGGCAACGAAGAAATCAAATACTACTATCCAACAAGCGACCTTGTGACAGGACCGGACATTATCTTCTTCTGGGTAGCCCGTATGATTATGGCAGGCTACGAATACGAGGGACAGATGCCGTTTAAGAACGTATACTTCACAGGAATCGTTCGTGATAAACAGGGACGTAAGATGTCTAAATCGCTCGGTAACTCTCCCGATCCATTGGAACTGATTGAAAAGTATGGTGCCGACGGTGTACGTATGGGTATGATGCTTTCAGCTCCCGCCGGAAACGACATTCTTTTCGACGACGCCCTTTGCGAACAGGGACGTAACTTCTGCAACAAGATATGGAATGCTTTCCGTCTGATTAAAGGATGGACTAATGGCAAAGGTTCCATTCCGGTTCCACCCGATGCTCATCTGGCTGTTCAATGGTTCGACCAGAGACTGGATGCAGCTGCGGTTGAAGTTGCCGATTTGTTCTCTAAATATCGTTTGAGCGAAGCATTGATGTTGGTTTACAAACTGTTCTGGGATGAGTTCTCTTCTTGGTTGCTGGAAATTGTGAAACCTGCTTATGGACAGCCCATTAATGGCTTTATTTATAGTATGGTGCTTAGTTCTTTCGAACGTCTGCTTGAGTTGCTGCATCCTTTCATGCCGTTTATCACAGAAGAACTGTGGCAACAACTGCGTGAGCGCGAACCGGGTGCAAGTTTGATGGTTACTCTCATGAAGGAGCCTCTTGAGGTAAACGAGAAATTCCTGCAAGAATTTGAATTGGCTAAGGAAATTATCAGCAATGTTCGCAGCATTCGTTTGCAGAAGAATATTGCTTTGAAGGAACAACTCGAATTGCAGGTTGTGGATAGTCATCCGGTAGAAAAAATGAATCCGGTGATTATCAAGATGTGTAACCTTTCTGCTATTAATGTAGTATTCAAAAAAGCAGAAGGTGCTGCTTCTTTCATGGTTGGAACGACAGAATTTGCCGTACCATTGATTGACATGATTGATATAGATGCGGAAATCACTCGTCTGTTGGCCGAACTTAAACATAAGGAAAGCTTCCTGCAAGGCATCGTGAAGAAATTGAGCAACGAGAAATTCGTGAACAATGCTCCGGCAGCCGTCATAGAACTTGAACGCAAGAAACAGGCGGATGCGGAAAGTATCATTCGTTCTTTGAAAGAAAGCCTTACTATCTTGTTGAAGAAATAACTCTTTGATACCTGGTTTTATATAATATAAGGCATCTCAATTAATTTTGAGATGCCTTTTTTTTGCGAAATGGAAATAAATACTACCTTTGCCGTAGCTATTATAGAACATCACAAATGAAACAAGTACTCCGAACCATCTCATTCTTAGGCTTATTCCTTTTTATAGAAGGATTCTTATTATCTGTGTCAGCCCGAACTGAAACAACAAATAAAGAAGTACTGGTTTTGAATTCCATTAATTTTAATCTGCCTTGGGCTAAAAATTTCTATTGGTGTATACACGATGCTCTTCAGAAGCAGGGGATATCTGCCAAAGCGGAATCTCTTTCCGTACCAGCTTTGGCTAATAAGATGGAAGCAGATGCCGTAGTCACCCATTTACGGGAGAAATACCCGGTAGCTCCCGCTGCCATCGTCTTGATTGGAGATCCGGGATGGATTGTTGGCCGTGAACTGTTTGATGACGTATGGAAAGATGTTCCGGTAATAGTGACAAATGCCCGCGACCGCCTGCCTGCTTCTCTCGACGTTTTGCTGTCTCATGCTCCACTAACAGAAACCAATAGCGTTCCCGGTGAAGAATGGAGAAGAGGCTATAATCTGACACTTTTAAAGCAGCATTATTATGTGAAGGAAACAGTGGAACTGATTTATAAACTAATACCGGATATGCAACGTCTGGCATTTATTTCAGACGACAGATATATTAGTGAAGAAACCCGTAGAGATGTAAAGGAAGCCGTCGAAGAGCATTTTCCGGATTTACGTTTGGATCTGCTTTCTACCACTCAATTATCGACAGAAATGTTGCTGGATACCCTGCATAGTTATAAACCTAATACAGGGATTATTTACTATTCCTGGTTTGAGTCTCATAATGAAAATGATAACAACTACCTTTTCGACCACATACAGGAAATTATAACCAATTTTACTCCCTCACCTCTGTTTTTGCTATCTCCCGAAAATTTATCGAACAATACTTTCGCAGGAGGATATTATGTATCGACGGAGTCTTTTTGCGATTCTTTGCTGGAAATCCTGAATCGCATATTGAATGGAGAACAAGCCCGCAATATTCCCGGTGGAGTGGGAGGGGAAGGAAATTCCTATCTTTGTTATCCTGTATTAAAGTCTTATAATATTCCGTCAAGTCGTTATCCCGACGATGCAGTATATATTGATAAACCTCAAACTTTTTTTCAGCAACACTATGTTAAGATTATTGCTAGTTCTGTTTTTCTATTACTTTTGATAGCTGCTATTGTCTATTATATTCGTATTCTTCGGAAAGCGTATAGCCGTTTGAGTGAAGCGGTGGAGAAAGCGGAGCAGGCTAATCAATTGAAATCTGCCTTTCTGGCGAACATGAGCCATGAAATACGTACTCCTTTGAACGCAATCGTGGGCTTTTCAAATATGCTTCCCCATACAGAAGATCCTGTCGAAATGCGCGAGTACGCAGATATCATCGAAACAAATACCGACTTGTTGCTCCAATTAATTAATGATATTCTGGATTTGTCGAAGATTGAAGCCGGAACATTTGATTTCTATCCTTCCTCGATCGATGTTAATCAGACAATGGAGGAAATCGAACAAAGTATGCGGTTACGTTTGAAAAACAGTGATGTTACCCTTGCATTTACCGAACGCTTGCCGGGTTGTCTTTTTTATATTGATAAGAATCGACTGATACAATTGCTTGCCAACTTTGTCAATAACGCTATCAAATTTACTCAAACAGGCACTATCTGTATGGGGTATCGTATGACAGATACCGATACTATTTATTTTTATGTATCAGATACCGGCTGTGGTATGTCAAACGAACAGTGTGAACATGTTTTCGAACGATTCGTAAAATATAACCCATTCATTCAAGGTACCGGCTTAGGACTTTCCATCTGTCGTACGATTGTTGAGCGTCTCGGGGGAAAAATAGGAGTAGATTCAGAAGAAGGTAAAGGATCTACTTTCTGGTTTACACTTCCTTATAGAAAGAGATGAAGTTAGTTAATAGATAAGTTACTGTCTCCTTATTGCAAACTTCCTTTTCCTTACTGCCAAAGTTGTTTTTGTCTAAGAGAAATCTATAAACGGAAGCTTTGTTTTTATAAATGAAACTTGCGTTTATAAAAATGAAGGTTGCATTTATATAATTGGAACTTTCGTTTATAGTTTGTTTCAGGTCAAAGGGAACTTTAGCCTTAGAGGAACGTAAGTTTATCTTTAATACAACTTAAGTTGTCTATTAATACTTTAGCTGACAGGTAATAGCTGCTAAATGAAGTAATATTGGTGGTTACTTATATGTTTCGTCTCTCTAGGGAAATAAGAGAGGTAGTAGTAACGGGAGGTAATCTTTCAAATCCACGCGCAGTTGCTTTAACGCTTGTTGAATACGGTAATCTATTGTTTTGGGCGATACCCCCAGTGTTTCTGCAATCTCCTTGTAACTCATATCCCGGAATCGGTGCATCACAAAAGCTTCCCGATAACTTTCGGGCAGTGCCGCGACAGCATCTTCAATCCGTTTTGCAAGTTCTTCAATCTGATAATAGTCCGTATCTTGCAGCATTTCCTGCATTTCTTCATAAAAGCGGGTATCCGCCCGTTGGGTGGCATCAATATGTGCAAGCTTGTTCAAAGCCCTGCGATACACCATCTTAAAAAGATAAGAATTAAGAGAAGACTCGATAACCAGTGTTTCCCGATTTTCCCAAATCCATAAAAGAGAATCCTCTACAATCTCTTCTGCATCTTCCAACTCGACAAACCGGTGACCATACGCGCACAGCATCGGATAATATCTCCGAAACAGTGTATCGAACGCTTTTTGATCTCCGCGTTGAACGGCTGATAATAGAAAATCATTGTCTGATTGATAAGTTTCTTTCATGTATTAGCTCCATAATTTAACTGCAAATATAGCTTTTTTAGATAGAAACAAAGATTTTTCTAAAAAAAATGGTTTTTAGTTTAGGAGTCTTCCTATTCTCCCTTGTCTTATAGTAAAAGGCAATAAAAAAAGATATGGATAAAACAGATAGAAATACGATAGAAGAACTGCTTCCACGTTATTGTGAAGGGGTGGCAACGGAAGAAGAATGTCTGCAAGTTGAGATGTGGATGAGCGAATCGGACGAAAATCGACGGATGGCAAAACAGATACATGCTCTTTATCTTGTCACGGATACAGTTAATGTTATGAAGAAAGTCGATACGGAGAAAGCATTGTTGAAGGTGAAAAGTAGAATGTCGGGTAACAGCCACAAGGGAACGATGTGGTGGCAATGGGCACAACGTGCGGCAGCAATTTTGTTCATTCCACTTCTCGTTACATTGATGCTCCAATATTGGGGAGGAAACGAACAGGAATTGGCACAAATCATGGAAGTGAAAACAAATCCTGGGATGATGACCTCATTGACCCTGCCCGATGGTACGCTTGTTTATCTGAATTCGGAATCAACACTAAGTTATCCTTCACGTTTCGATAATGATACAAGAAATGTGACTTTACAGGGAGAAGCTTATTTTGAAGTGGCTAAGAATCCGGAAAAGAAATTTATAGTTTCCACTTTCCATCAATCACAAATAGAAGTACTGGGAACTCATTTTAATGTAGAGGCATACGAAAAAGAAGCTCGGATTTCAGCGACATTGGTAGAAGGAAAGATCGGTTTTATTTATAAATCAAATGATGTCTCGAAAAAAGTGTTGATGGATCCGGGACAGAAATTGGTCTATGATTCAAAAGATAATAAGGTTCAGCTTTATGCCACTTCCGGAGAATCGGAGATTGCCTGGAAAGAAGGTAAGATTATATTCAGAAATACTCCTTTGGAAGAAGGCCTGCGAATGTTGGAAAAACGGTATAATGTGGAATTCATTATTAAAAACAATCGTTTGAAAGGAGATTCGTTTACGGGAACATTCACTAATCAGCGTTTGGAACGTATTTTGGAATATTTTCGGCTTTCTTCTCAAATCCGTTGGCGGTATCTTGATTCGCCGGATATGAAGGATGAAAAGAGCAAAATAGAAATATACTGATTGATTAACCTTAAAACAAAAATGCAATGAAAGACAGAGCCCCTTAATTAAAAAACATACGGGATGATATTGGCGTATCTTCCCGTATGGAAATCGGTAAATCTTTTTGATGCTTGTTTGGCGACAAGCTTAGATAAACTTTTTATTAACTTTAAGTCATCACAAATTTATGCAAAATTATTTTAGCATCCAATTTTTATGGGTGGTAAAGTCGCTTTGGCGAGTTTCTAACAAAATCCCATTATCTATGAGACTTTTGATTTTATTCTTGGTATGCTCTATCGGGCTATGTTATGCGTCCGATAGTTATGCACAAAAAACTTTAATCAGTATTGATGTACACAATCAGCGGGTGGAGGATATTTTAAAAGAGATTGAAGAGCAGTCTGATTTTGATTTCTTTTTCAATAACAAACATGTGGATTTGAATCGCCGCGTATCTATATCAGTTGATAGAAGTAATATATTTAGTGTGCTTAAGGAAGTTTTTGCTGGCACTAATGTGCGATATTCAGTGCTAGACAAGAAGATTATACTGTCTGTTGAGGTACAGTCACCGCAACAGGAAAAGAAAATGATTGTATCTGGTATCATATCGGATGTACAGGGAGAGCCGGTAATAGGTGCCAGTATTCAGGAAAAAGGAGTAGTCGGGAAAGGTACAGTTTCCGATTTGGATGGAAAATTTAAGTTGACGGTTGCATCCGATGCCATATTGGTGATTTCATACATTGGCTTTCAGTCTCTTGAAGTAAAGGTGGGAAACCGTACAAACTTGTCAGTGGTATTGAAAGAAGATCATCAGTTGTTGGATGAGGTAGTCGTTATCGGTTATGGAACGATGGAGAAACGTGCAGTGACTAGTTCCATCACTTCCATATCATCCAAAGATTTAGTGACTGGAATGGGAGGCTCCACTATTGCGACAGCTTTAAAGGGTAAAATCTCCGGTATGAATGTTTCCGAGACTTCCAGTCCGAATGCTTCTGCCAGTTTCCAGCTGCGTGGAGTAGCGTCCATCAATGCTTCCTCTTCTCCTTTGATTGTGATAGACGGAATTCCCGGAGGTGATTTACGTTCTATCAGTCAGGAAGATATTCAGTCTATTGATGTTTTGAAAGATGCCTCTGCAGGTGCTATTTACGGAACAAGAGCAGCCGGTGGTGTCATCTTAGTGACTACCAAGAAAGCAAAAGAAGGTCCCATAACCTTATCATATACGGGCGAACTCTCTACCGAGCAAGTTTCCAGGAGACCGCAGGTCCTTGATCGTGATGCTTTCGTTAGGTTCGGAGTAGGAACAGATTTAGGTGCATCCACCGACTGGTACGGTGAACTTTTGAATGAAGGAGCACTCTCCCAACGCCATGTTGTCAACCTCTCGGGCGGCGGCCATACAGCTAAAATATATGCTACTATTATGGCACAGGATCAAAAAGGTATCGCAATTGGTGACAACCGTAAAGACTATTCGGGGCGTATCAATGCAAATTTTAACCTTCTCGATGATTTGCTGGAAATAGGCTTGCACACAGAATACCGGGAAGCACACCGGGATCAGCGGAGCAGTAGTTCCTATTTCGACATGGCATTGAAGATGAATCCGACGGAACATGTATATGACAGCACTAGTGAAACAGGATATAATGTATTGGTTGGTGGTAGTGAATATTACAATCCTTTAGCAGAAGTAATGTTGAAACAGGCAGATAATGTTGATAAATGGCTGAAGGCGGATGCAACGGTAAAGCTCAATTTGCCTGCCGGATTCTCGGCACAAGCCACTCTTGGCTGGGAAGATCGCCAGTATCAGCAGACACATTATACGTCCGCGTTACACAGAACCTCTTTAAATGGAAGTTATAAAGGAAGAGGATTTCATGCATATAGCAAAACAGTCAATGTCTCTTTTGAACCTACCATCAATTTTATGCGTGTTTTTGCAGACGACCATACGGTTAGTGCGGTAGCCGGATATAGTTATTGGGAAAATAACTCTGAAAACTTTAATATGACTAACTACGATTTTCCTGTGGATGGAGTAGGGGCTTGGGATATGGGGACAGGTAGCTGGCTTTCCGACGGAAAGGCGGCAATGTCTTCCCACAAATATCCCCGTGAACGTCTTATTTCATTCTTTGGCCGGGCGAATTATAGCTATAAAGACCGCTATATGCTTACAGGAAGTGTTCGCCACGAGGGCTCGTCAAAATTCGGAAAGAATCATCGTTGGGGAACATTTTGGGCAGTATCAGGCGGATGGCGTATATCCAATGAGGCATTTCTGCGTGACGTCAGTTTTCTCGATGACCTTAAAGTACGCGTTGGTTACGGTGTAACGGGAAATAACAATTTCTCTGCAGGAGCATCCACTGCCATGTATTCTTCCAATTCAATGTGGCCTTATAACGGTACATGGATCACCTCTTATGGACCGGCCCGTAACGTCAATTATGACTTGCACTGGGAAAAGAAAGCAGAGCTTAACATCGGCTTGGATTATGCATTTCTGAATAACCGTCTTTTTGGTAAGTTTGATATCTATAAGAGAAGAGTTTCCGGAATGTTATATAATATCAACGTTCCCAATCCTCCCGCTGTTTATGAAACAACCACCATGAATTACGGTAATCTTGAGAATACCGGATGGGAGTTCGAGATAGGAGGAGTACCTGTCAAAACCAGAAACTTTAATTGGACAACTACTATGCGCCTATCACACTCCTCCTCCAAAATTACCTCTTTGTGGGGCAATAATACCTATCAGGATCGTGTAGGATTTCCGTCACCGGGTACAAACGGATCAGCCGGTAGAATTGAGGCCGGAACAAAAATCGGAAGCTATTACATCTGGAAATATGCCGGTATCACGGACAATGGCAGGTGGCTTCTGTATGATAAGAATGACAATGTAATCCTTAGCGATAAAAAAACGTATGACGATAAACGATATATCGGCAATGCCATTCCTGCATTGATGGTATCATGGGATCATACCTTCACTTACAAAAATCTCTCTTTAGGCATCAACCTGCGTAGCTGGATCGATTTCGATGTGTTCAATACCATAAATATGTACTATGGACTTTCTGAAGTGGCAGGCCAGAATGTTCTTCGCAACGCATACATTGATAACCGGCACATCAAAGAAGTAAAGCAACTTTGCGATTACTGGCTTGAGGACGGTACATTCTTGAAGATTGATGCCATTAGCCTGGGGTATTCTCTTAACATGAAAAAATGGCAAAAGTATATAGATAAGATTGATCTTTACCTGACCGTCCGTAACGTTGCCTGTTTCACAAAATATTCAGGATTGAATCCGGAAGTGAATGTGAACGGTTTGGATCCCGGTTATGAATGGTTTAATAATATTTACCCTGAAACTCGTAGATATACCTTTGGTATGAAAATCCAATTCTAATAGTAAAGTACCTATAAACTAATATAATGATATGAGACGAAATATTCTAATTATAATCTCTTTCCTCACCCTTCTGGTGGCCTCCGGTTGTACTAATCTGGATGAGAAGTGGTATTCCGAAGTAACTCCGGACACTTATTTCACATCTAAGGAAACTGTCTACTCTTTTCTGGTACGCTCTTTCACGCACTGGCGTTGGTTTCACGGATTCGACCGTGCCATTCTTCAGGAATGTACAACAGACGAGATGTGTGTCACACAAAAAGGGATACATTACAATGATGTCCGATACGCCCAGCTGCAACACCATGACTGGACACCACTTCACCCCAACAACGAAGAAACATGGCGTGGAGTAGGTATGGGAGTAGCCATGGCTTTAGCCTGTAAAGAAGACTTAGCTGGTGTAGACTATGTTTCATTAGGTATGACGGAAGAACTGAAGGCAGATCATCAGATGCAGCTCCAGACATTAGTGGCCTATTTCTATTTGAGAGGACTTGATTTCTATGGCGGTATGCCTATTTACCGACGCTCTACCACAGAGGAATCTCCACGTTCCACAGCACGGGAAACCTTTAATTATGTGGAAGAACTCCTGCTTGCCGCCATCCCCAAACTAGAGAAAAAAACAGCAGATATGCTGGAAGAAGGTTACTTACGCCAGGGAACCGCGGCTGCTCTACTTGCTCAATTATACTTTAATGCAGAAGTCTATACAGGAGAGAACCGCTTTGCTGAATGTGCACAAATTTGTCAGGATTTACTAGACGGTAAATACGGCTATTACGAGTTGGAAGAAGACTGGTTCGGTCCTTTCACTTTCGAAAATAACAAGTCGAAAGAAGTGATGTGGTCCGTTCAGTCGCAATATGCAAAAGGAACTCTGTTTCAGTGGCAGTTCGAACGTTATAATCATTATAATGCGAAGAACTATTTCGATCTTAGCGGCTATTCCTCTACGAACGGTATGCATCTCCAACCATCTCTGAAACCCAATGGTGATCCTTATACGGACAAACTCGGACGTCCTTTTGCCAAGTTTCATGCGAAAGACCTTCGTAAGAAATTGTATGTATATAAAGGAAATGGCAAATACGAAGGAATGTTTCTTTACGGAAAATTACAACGTATATCAAGAAGTGGAACAGAGGTGAAATGTACGGGACTGTATGAATACCCGGGTGAGGTTCTTGAATTTGTTGACCAGGTAGCACAATTTAAGAAAGTGAAAGACGGAGAATATTCTTCCGTAAATGAACTTCCTTCCAATATAAGTACCGGAGAAGAGAATTCGGGAATACGTTTGTGCAAACTGCCGGTGCCGGACAATACAGACAAGACACTTGCTTTTAATCCTGACTATCCGGTTCTTCGTTTTGCAGAAATCTATTATATGCTTGCCGAATGTAAATACAGAAGCGGATATAAGAAAGAAGCAGCCAATCTTTTCAACGAAGTGCGTAAACGCAACTTTGAGAATGAAGTAGACCCTGATCCGGTGACTGAAACGAATATTGACAAGTATCGGATTCTCGATGAGTGGATGGTCGAATTTCTTGGCGAGCAGCGTCGTCGTACCGATCTTCGTCGCTGGGGCTTATATACAACAGGCACCTGGTGGGATCACAAAGCTACTAATGACGATCATTATGAACTCTTTCCTATTCCGGAAAAGTCAATTTCCGTCAGCAACGTCTTGAGACAGAATCCGGGATATGGAGGCGGCAATGAAATGACGAAAGAGGAAGCCGGTATATACAGTGTTAAACAAATTGATTAATGGAACATTAAAGAATAAAACAATGAATAGTAAGATATTATTTCTAGGAGCCGTTATGATGCTGCCTACATTCGCTAGTTGCCAACAGGAAAAGCCTTTTCCGGATGATGCTGTAGATAAAGTGTATGAATACCTTCCGGAGTGGCAGGCTGGTTATTTGGACATTCATCAGATTAGCACGGGAAGAGGGAATGCAGCCTATCTTATTTTCCCGGACGGGACTACCATGTTGCTGGATGCAGGAGATTTGGGAGTACACACCGGTACCCAGGAGATTATGAAAGCAGTTCCTAATGACTCTAAACGGCCTGCTGAATGGATTGCCCAATATATAAAACATTTCTCATTGCCGTTGAAAAATAACGGTGCTATTGATTATGCCTTGCTTACTCACTTCGATACAGACCATATCGGACAGAATGGAAAACTGGCAATCGAAAAAGTAGGGCTGGACTACAAACTTACCGGAATAACTCATGTGGGTAATCTTCTGGATATTTCCACATTGATAGATCGTGGCTACCCTACATACGATTATCCGACAGCGGCTAAAGTTACGGGTGCCCATATCTCAAACTATAAATTATATGTTGCCGCTCGTGACCGGGAAGGTAAAAAGAATGAAGGGTTTGTGACAGGAAGTAACACACAAATCAAACTATTAAAAGCTCCGGGTTCCTATCCTACATTCGAAGTACGTAATATTGTGGGTAACGGTAAAATTTGGACAGGCAGCGAAACGACTTCCAAAGAGCTTGTGCCATCTACCGCTTCTTCGAGCGAACAGTTGAACGAGAACCGTTGCAGTTGCGGAATACGTATCACATACGGTAATTTCGATTACTTCTCGGGCGGAGATATCCTTGGAGTGGAAAAAGCGCCGGAATGGTTTGACATAGAAACACCTGTAGCTACATTGCTGGGCGAAACAGATGTGGTAGTGGCCAATCATCATGCATACTCTGACGCTATGTGTGATACCTACATTTCCCAAGTGAAAGCGCAAGCCTACGTGATTCCCGTGTGGGATTACTATCATCCTCAACCGGCTCCGCTAAGCCGGATGCTGTCTCAAAGCCTTTATGCCGGTGAACGGTCGGTTTTTGCCGCCGGTATGGTAGACAGTAACAGGAGCAGGCTGGGTGAAGACGGTTTGAAGATAAAACCCGCCGGACATGTTGTTACACGTGTTTATCCGGGAGGAGAGAAGTTTCAGATCTTTGTGTTGAATGATCGAAATGAAGCTTATGAGATACTATATAAAACAGGTGAAATTAAATCTAATAATTGATGAATATGAAAATTAAAGATTCAATAGCCTGGGCAGCTTTTGGGGCTGTGATGGCAATTATCATGTTTCCGTCATGCTCTGACGAAAATGAAGCCGGCATATTGGAAATAACAAATAATGAGATTATTCTTCAGGCTGAAGGTGCTCCGGTTCAGGTTGAAGTGAAATCCAATACCGAGTGGCGCATAGACTTTGCAGAATCAACCTGGTTTTCTACAGATATACGTGGAGCCCAGTCATCAAGAACTTATTTCACGGTGACTTATGATGAAAATATCAGTGATTCTGAACGTTTCTGTGATATTCGTGTGTTTACAAAAGATGGGAAGACTTCGGATGTAATCAAGATAAAACAACTATCCCGTTATCCATTTATAGTTCCTGCCAGTGATAATATGGAACTCTTTACCAAAGGAGGCGAATATAATATGGATATTTCGACCAATGTGCCTGAAACGGATATTGTGATTACGCCGACAGTGGAATGGGTGAAAGAGTATCGGATAAGTGACGGAAAACTTTATTTCAATACGGAAACAAATTCTCAATCACCCCGCACAGGAAGTATCGTATTGAGTTATGACGATCAATACCAACGTAAAGCCACGACTACAATCAACCTGTCGCAAGCATATTCTGAATATGCGAATGCAGAACTTGTCAGCTATCCAACCGTTTATGGTTATCCTGTCGGTGGAATTACTAACAATGTATATATTGAAGGAACGATCGTTGCCACTGGTACATCGAAAAACTTCCCGAACAATCGTTATGTCATTCAGAATGAGACCGGGGAGACAGTGGTATTTGAATCAGAGTCTCTGATTACATTTGCGCAATTTGCCAAAGTCTCATTGTGTTTGAAAGATGGAACGATAAAGGAAGAATCAGAGGGCAGCTTTACCTACAGACTGATTAGCGGTATCACTGCCGCCCATGTAATCAGTTCGGAACTTTCCACCTTCACGATTCCTGAAAAAACAATCGCAGAACTAACGGATAATATGGTATTCAGCCTTGTGACCTTAAAAGATGTCGAGATTGCCTCTCCGGTAGGCGCATTTACTAATTTCAAGACTACCGATCCGGGAGCTGCCGACCGTAAGGCGAATAAAAATTATTGGGTGGAGAAATTCCCGGCATACTACAGATACTATCCAACCTGCATCAGAGATAAAAACGGCTCTAATACATATATGCTTACTTCGCTCGATGCTCCTTATGCGCATGAGACACTTCCTAAAGGTTCAGGAACCATCACCGGAATCGTAGCGAAAGTCAAGCTTACCAATTTTGACATCTCCGAAAGCCGGTTGTGTATTCTTCCGCTTCATAGAGAGGACATCAATATCGGTGATATGAACGAGATCACTTCGGTGCTCGTGGAGTGGGATTGTAATGTGCCCGATTGGAAAGAAATAGGTGCTTCTACATTTACGGAGTATCATCCGACAGGCGGAGAAGCATCGCAGTCAAATGCTATTCTTAATAAAGACGGGAATAAGCATTTCCAGCAAACCTATGCAGATTACATATTAGGTTTCCAGGATGATTTTCGGGGAGATATGAATCTTAATACCACAGATGGATATTATGGGCGTATGCGAGGAGGAGCCTTCAATAGTAGGCCATGGTCTACAAGTTCATATTTCTATGTAGATAAAATATCGACAGTAGGGATTTCTACCTCACTTTCTCTTCAGGTTGAAATGAATTCAAGTTGGGGAGGTGGGCCTGTGGCCGTGGTTGAATATGCTTATTCGATGAGTGGTGAATGGGTGAAAGTAGATAATTCTGAATTCACAATCTTGGGACAGTTTGACAGAACGGCTGCAGGAGGGCAGACAGAGAAAAATATTCCGGGTTATAAGGTCTATGATTTTAAACTGCCGGATGCTTTATTGAACCGCGATAATATCTGTATCAGATTGCGACCTGTTCGACTTCCGTCCGGCGTATCAAGCTTCATGCCGCTTCGACTTGCTAATATCTCAATCAAATATAATAAATAATCAATAGGGAAGTATCTATAAAAATAATCGGAAGCAACAGGAAATACCCTGCTTGCTTCCGATTCTCTTTATATAATGCTTTCGGATATTTATATTAATCCTGAACGAACTCTATCCTAAAAATGCTGTATTTTATTTTTCCAACAACTCTTTTAAGAACTCGTCCAATTCCTTATCCAACCCTTTCAGCAATTCATCGTTCACCAGGATCGTATCATCGTCCACCAGTAACAATTCCGCTATGGTCTCTTTCTCTTCATCCACCAAAACGAAAGAGTAAGGCTTCAGGATAGTCACCTTGTCGAAGTCTCCGGCATCTTTCATTCTGCAAAGAATGTTGCGTAGAGAAGGTTCCACACTTTCAAGGAAATCATCCCCTTCATACGTAGCCCATTCTTCGACCATGATGTTCGCCAATTCTTCATCATCATCATTGTAAATATTAAGTTGTCCCGATGTCTGGTCCGGTTGGAGATGGATATCGGTTACAACTGTTTGTTCACAGTTACATGTATATTTAGCGACTGCCTTTTGGATAGCCGATTCGATAATGGATAGTGATTGTTGGCTTAGTTTCATGGGTTCCTTCTTTTTATAAGTTCAAAGGTATAAAAAAAATAAGATTTGATACACAATTTCCTTAAAAATCATCATTAAATCGGCTCATTTGTAATTTTAACTTAGGTAATTGAGCGTTTCTCTCCTTCAATTCGGCTAAATACAAGGACGTAAGATAATAATTCGGCACATCGTCAATGCTGGCCTGAACACTATCTGTGATATTCTTTTTATCAATTTTCTTGGCTAGTTGCTGTGCTTTTTCCGCCCATTCTTCCGCTTTAGCGAGACTATCTTTCATTTCATAATAAACAGCTATGTTGAGAGCTGCCCGCATCTTCTTCTTTTGATTCTTCGTACCTTCGAAAGCCTGGTTCCAAAGTTCGTATGCGTCGTCCCATGAATTTTCGCGTACATAGATGGCAGCATCACGCATGGGAACCGAGCCTCCGGTATACAGATATCGTGTTCCTTTTTTCCACATGGGGACGAGATATTTCACCGGAACTGTCCCTGCAAATACCGCCGCTTCCTCCAGCATTTGTTTGTCGCGAATCATGCGGGTGGCAGCTTCTACGGCAGTACCTCCAAACTCTTCCCAAAAGATGCTGTCGTTAGGATGGAGCGTAGTCATCGGCCGACTACGTTCGGGAAGATACACTTTCACCGTGGGATATACTTTAACGTCTACTGCTCCTTGAAAACAGTTGAACTCATTCAGAAAACGGACAGATTTAGTTGCTTTGAGTTGCAGATTTTCCAATGCAATGATAAAATCCACTCCCAAACTAGAGGCTAACTGACGGACTTCCTCCTGGCTCAACGTACTTTCGCGGGCCAGTTTATCATTTGCCCGCAAAGCGGAATCACAGATGACTACTTCTTCAAAGTAATTCTGATGTGCGATTTCTTCAGCCAGTGATTCGGTGGCAATCTTGGGATCTCCGTTGGCGTATGCCGTTGCACGACTTACCAGCGGTGTACCTTCTTTGATTTTTTCAGTCGTTGTTATTAGTTTGTTATCCGGGGTGTTGCTGGTGTTATTCACGATAGCTACTTTCCGGAGTTGCGGAGGAAAGCTCAAGTCGGCAGGTTGCAGATAATCAATGGAAATCTGTTCCAAACTCTGACAACTACCCAGTGTCAGCAGGAAGATAGTGACGAAAGCCAGTGAATAAGATTTTGCCATAGTTTTGTTCTATTTAGTAATTTGAACAAAAGTACAATTTTGGAGGAATAAAAGAAAGTCTCAAACAGTTTTTAACCGTTTGAGACTTTCTTTTGTGTATTGAAACTTGAGATTATACCTTAATGTTAAAAATTAAATAAGGCTTTTGAGCGAAGCTGATTCAAAAATGAGCGCAAAGAAATAGAAACTCCTACTTACCCAACTTTTAACTCTCAACTCTCAACTCTCCCTTCTCAACTTCTTAAAGGTTTTTACCGTGACAGTTCTTATACTTCTTGCCGCTTCCGCATGGGCAAGGATCGTTACGTCCTACAGTCTTTTCTGCACGGATGGGTTCACGTTTCTGCTGTTCACGAGTATCCTGGCTGGCAGCAGCCTGCTGGTTCGGATCACTCAAGTCCTGCTTGTTTTCGCGATACTTGCTCATATCCTGACGTTGTTCAGGAGCAGCCTGGCGCACTTCCACACGACGGGCAGCCTGTTCGTCCGGAGCTTCCTGTACAGGAATTTGTCCGCGCATCAAGATAGATATAGTCTGGTTGTTGATCTTGTTCACCATGGCGTCGAACAAAGTCACAGATTCCAGTTTATAAATCAACAACGGGTCTTTCTGTTCGTAACTTGCGTTCTGTACGGAATGTTTCAGTTCGTCTAGTTCGCGGAGGTTTTCTTTCCATGCTTCGTCGATAACGTGGAGCAGGATTGATTTCTCGAACGATTTCACCACTTCTTTAGATTCCGATTCGTAAGCCGCTTTCAGGTTACAAGAGATATTATACATCCGTTTACCGTCTGTAATAGGAATCAGGATGTTTTCATACATGTGTCCCTGATTTTCATATACCTGTTTGATAACCGGATTAGCGATCTGTGCCAGACGTTCAGTTTTGCGTTTGAAGTTATCCATCGCAATGTTGAAAGTCTTTTCGGCCAACTTTTCTTTCTTCTCGTTACGGAATTCTTCTTCAGTGAACGGAGTTTCCATCGCCAATGTCTGAAGCAGTTCCATCTGGCAGCCTTCATAATCATTGTTTTCGATAGCATTGGCACAACGGTCCCAAATCATGTTCACGATGTCCATACCGATACGTTCACCCATCAAAGCGTGGCGGCGTTTGGTGTAAACCACTGTACGCTGCTTGTTCATCACGTCGTCATATTCCAACAGACGTTTACGAATACCGAAGTTGTTTTCTTCCACCTTCTTTTGGGCACGTTCGATAGAATTGGAAATCATCTTGTGTTCGATCATTTCGCCTTCCTGGAAACCAAGTTTGTCCATTACGCTGGCGATACGGTCGGAGGAGAACAGACGCATCAAATCATCTTCCAGTGACACAAAGAATACAGAAGAACCCGGGTCACCCTGACGTCCTGCACGACCACGCAACTGGCGGTCTACACGACGGGATTCGTGACGTTCCGTACCGATAATTGCCAAACCGCCCGCAGCCTTTACTTCCGGACTTAACTTGATGTCGGTACCACGACCAGCCATATTGGTAGCAATGGTTACTGTTCCGCTCAAACCGGCAGTAGCAACGATGTCCGCTTCTTTCTGGTGCAGTTTGGCGTTCAATACCTTGTGCTCGATATGGCGCATGGCAAGCATCTTGCTCAACATTTCGGAGATTTCTACCGAAGTAGTACCCACCAATACCGGACGTCCTGCCTGAACCAATTTTTCGATTTCCTCGATAACAGCTTTATACTTTTCGCGTTTCGTCTTGTAAACGCGGTCGTTCATATCCTTTCTTGCAATCGGACGGTTGGTCGGGATCACGACTACGTCCAATTTGTAGATGTCCCAAAGTTCGCCTGCTTCCGTTTCAGCAGTACCGGTCATACCGGACAGTTTGTGATACATACGGAAGTAGTTCTGCAAAGTAATCGTTGCAAAGGTCTGCGTAGCAGCTTCCACTTTCACACGTTCCTTGGCTTCGATAGCCTGGTGCAATCCGTCAGAGTAGCGGCGACCTTCCATGATACGGCCTGTCTGCTCGTCTACGATCTTCACCTGTCCGTCGATCACTACATATTCATCATCTTTCTCGAACATGGTGTAAGCCTTCAACAACTGGTTGATGGTGTGTACACGTTCCGATTTGATGGCATAGTTTGTCAGAAGTTCATCTTTCTTTTCAAGCAGTTGTTCGTTAGTCAGATGTTGGTTTTCCAGTTCCGAAAGTTGTCCGGCGATGTCCGGAAGAACGAACAATGTCGGGTCTTCAGAGTTACCGGTAATCAGGTCTACACCCTTGTCTGTCAGGTCTACACTATTCAGTTTCTCGTCGATCACGAAATACAGCGGATCAGTAACTTCATGCATACGCTTGTTGTTCTGTTCCATGTAGATCTCTTCCGTTTTGAGCATACCTGCCTTGATCCCCTGTTCACTAAGGAACTTAATCAAAGCCTTGTTTTTCGGCAATGCCTTGTGGCTGCGGTATAAAGCGAGGAATCCTTCTTCCACCTCTTTCTTATCGTTGGATGCGATCAGTTTCTTTGCTTCGGAGAGATATTTGGTAGCCAATACTTTCTGTGCTTCTACCAGACGTTCTACTAACGGACGGAGTTGCTCGAACAATTGGTCGTCGCCTTTCGGTACAGGACCGGAGATAATCAACGGAGTACGGGCGTCGTCAATCAAAACCGAGTCGACCTCATCGACGATGGCATAGTTGTGCTGACGTTGTACAAGGTCTTTCGGGCTGATAGCCATGTTGTCACGCAGGTAGTCGAAACCGAATTCGTTGTTCGTACCGAACGTGATGTCTGCCAGGTATGCCTGACGGCGCGCGTCGGAGTTCGGTTGATGACGGTCGATACAATCCACGCTCAATCCGTGGAACATATAAAGAGGTCCCATCCATTCGGAGTCACGTTTGGCGAGGTAATCATTCACGGTAACCACGTGTACACCGTTTCCGGTCAGTGCGTTGAGGAATACCGGGAGGGTAGCCACCAATGTTTTACCTTCACCGGTTGCCATTTCCGCAATCTTACCTTTATGCAGAACGACACCACCGAAGAGCTGTACATCGTAGTGAACCATGTTCCATACCGTATCGTTACCACCGGCTATCCAGTGATTCTGATAGATGGCCTTGTCGCCTTCGATGCGTACAAAATCTTTCGTTGCAGCCAGTTGGCGGTCAAAATCCGTAGCGGTAACAACGATTTCTTCATTTTCTGTGAAACGTTTGGCAGTGGCTTTCACGATAGAAAAAGCAACGGGCAGTACTTCGTCCAGTGCTTTTTCATATTTCTCCAGAATTTCTTTTTCTGTCTTATCGATTTGTGCGAAGACTTCTTCGCGGTCTTCCAGTTCCAGTGTCTCGATGCTTGCCTTCAACTCTTCCACTTTCGCACGTTCGGCGGTAGCCGATTCATGGATATATTTTTTGAGTTCTTCCGTTTTGGCACGGAGGGCGTCGTTGTCCAGTTTCTCAACCTCCGGGTAGGCAGCTTTGATCTTTTCCACCCAGGGCTTGATTTCTTTCATGTCTCGTGTGGATTTGTTTCCGAAAATCGAGCTTAAAAATTCATTAAATCCCATGTTATATTATTTAGTTTATTATTTATCTTTTTCTGCACCACAGATTCCACGGATTTACACAGATTTTTTCATATAGAACACGGATCTTTCTTTTTAATCTGTGTGAATCTGTGGGATTTGTGGCGAATAATCTCCGCAAAGTTACATTAAAATGCTGATTTATTTATGTTTTGCTCCCTGTTTTTGTGAGTAAATTTTTACCGTAGGTCGGTAATAGGAGCAGAAGTACAGGCATTGGGAGCCCGGATGCGCATGAAATGTGCCAGTGTGGGCGCAATATGTTCAATGGTTACAGGTGTCTGGATAATGGCCGGTTTTACGGAATGTCCCATGAAAATCAGCGGTGAAGGGATATAAGAATGACGTACCACTTTGTTTTCGCCGCCGTTCTCGTTGACGATGGTCCATCCGGGAAGAACGTCGATTACGAGGTCGCCCGAACGTTTGCGGTGGTAGCCGTTGCGTATTTTATGAATTTCCGGTGTCCATGAACCCAGCAACAGCCGGTTGGCTGAATATGCTTCGTTCACTCCGCTGAACTGCATCAGGAATTCTGCTGACTTTTGTTGGATCTCTGCCAGATTCAGTTCCTTCTTTTCCAGCAATTTATGATTCAGATAAATCTGCTGGTTGTGGTGAGCTTCCACATACTTTCCTTCGCCATACGTAGCCATCAGGTACATATTCAATAGGGCGGCACAACGGTTGAGATAAAACTCTCCGCCGGGAATCTTGTACAATCCCGAGTCAGCCGATTCGCTGTCCGTATATCCGGTGGAAGTGACGAAAATAAGCACGTTTTGTAGTCCTACTTTCTTGTCGAGCGCTTCGAGCAGGTTTTCGATGCTGCGGTCGAGACGCACGTAGGTGTCTTGTATTTCCATGGCACATTCCTGTACGGATTTATGTGCGTAGTTTCCTGCATAATAAGTGAGTGCCAATAAGTCAGTAATGTCATCCATGCCGATGGAGCTTTTGTTCAATGCTTCTTCGGCAAGTGCGTTCACTTCGTCATTCACAAAAGGGCTGGCGATGAAGCGTCTGTACTTATTGTTACGGTCGTCATCAAATTTATATTTGAAGAGTATATCCCGCCAATCTGGCAGAAAAGTGTACATGCCACGGGGGAATACCGGTTCCCATGTCATACCCGCAATACGGAAATCAATCGCCTGCCGGTCATTGTATTGGCTTGCCCACCACGGAAATTCTCCATAATAGGTCGTTCCGCTCCATTTTCCGGTGTTGGGATTGAGCCAGAAAGCACCGTTTCCGGCATGTCCGGCTGCGAAAAGCGCGGCGTCGCAATCGGGGGCGATGGCATATACGAGTCCTTTGCCTTGGGTAGCTATTTTAAGCTCGTCGGCAATGGTGGAAGTCAGTAATTTGGTGGGTGCGGCCGTTTGGTCGGTGTAATATCCCATGAATTCGGTATCGTCCGTACTGTTGACGGGGCGAAGGGTAGAGGCGTCCATCCATCGTTGGGAGATGATTCCGTTCATGGAAGGCGTCGTGCCGCTGTAAATAGCTGCGATGGCAGAAGCGCGGTCTACGCCGCAGAAGGTATATTCGGCGTTATGGAACACTCTTCCCTCTTTCCAAAGACGTTTGAAGCCTTTCTCGCCGTAGAGTGACGAAAACGCTTCCAGATAGTCCGTACGCAGTTGGTCGATAGTCAGCCCTACCACTAATTTAGGGGCGGAAGGCAGTGACTGGGCTTGTAGCCCGGTGAAAGTCAGTACGGTGATGAGGGAAGTTAGTAGTCCTTTCATTATTTCTTTTTAGATGTCACAATCAGATTGCTTGCTGAACGTATCAGCAAAACGAGTGCCAAAGGTACAACAGCAAAGTCAAATCTTTGCGGAATTACAGGAAAAAGCACTATAAAAAGTGTTAAAACGACCAGATTCAAGGTCAAGTACCAGCATTTCTTCCCTTTTCGGACACAATATACGATGTAGGGAAGGAAAAGAAGTTGTCCCGGATGGAAAACCAATAACAGGAAATTGGAGCTGACTGCCGGGTGTTGGGAGAAGAGGGCGAGGAAGGCGAGGACGCATCCCACGATACCTGCCATGCCAAAAAGAACAAGGTCGATTCCCCATAATCCGGTTCTCCGGCGGATGCCATAGATCGTGGCGGCGGCTGTCAGTATAAATAAGAGTAACGAGCATTGGAGAGGAGTGGGCATCCAGCCGCTTTCATCCGGTTCGGGAGTGACGTCGATTATCAGTTCGTTGGTCTTGACAAGCGGACGGGAATAGGTATCTGTGGAAATCTGTGCGCCGTCGAAAGCATCCATCAGATAGAAGGGGGCAAACATCATTTGCCGTTGTGTGATGGGCTGGTCGGCTTCGCTTCCGATGCAGAGGTCGATGCCGAAACGCGCCCACGGATGTCCTTTGCAATATTGATGTACGATGTCGCGGAAAGTGCGCGAACCATCCTGCGGTTCCGTCGGATAAACCACCTTTCCTGCAATGCTTTCTTCTATCTTGTCCCGGGGACGGGTGGCGCAATTGTCGTAAAAGAAATTATAGCGGTACACCCGGTTTTCCGGGCGATAATTTTCTTGTAATAACTGGATTAGTTCTGTTTTCTCTTCATCAGTCAGGTTCAGTGTCTGCTGCCACACGCTGCGTCCGTAGAATGCGTATTCAGCCGCAAAATGCTCATAATCCGTTACTCCCAGTTGGTAATCGGTTTCTCCGAGCGAGAAGCGGAAGATGAAGTTAGGAGTGTTGAAACTGAATAATCCGTAATTGAACACAACGTCAATCCCTTGTGACGGGTTTTCATAGCGGATGGCAGTGTGTCCGAACAGGGAATATATTTCTTCTCCGGGAGCGCAAGTCAACAAGCTCAAGCGGATGGAGTCGTTGCTGTTGGCAGGTGCTTGTCCGGCGGACGGAAGCAGCAGGAAGAAGGAGAGGATTGTATATAAGAAAAACCGTTTCATTAGCTGGCTCGTTTTATTTTGGTGGCAAATATAGGAAGAATTGTTGGATTCGGGAAAACGGTGGTTCTGTTTTATCGGAATAGAGTCTCTATTTCATACAAACAGAGGCTCTATATGGCTTAAACAGAGGCTCTGTTTCCCTCAAATAGAGCCTCTATTTTGGGGCTAAAAAATCGAACAGCCAAACGAACACCCCCTGAAGGTGGCTCAACTGCTTGTCTGTCATGCGTTTGCAACGCTCGGAAAAAAGTAGGCGAACCACCAACCGAACATATATAAATACTAAAATATAATAATCTATATAATATAGTTCGCTCAACACACTTTTTCTGTGTTTTGTGAATGAAAAAATGAAGATGATTCAGGAAATTTGCCTTTAGATGAGATAAAACGGAGCCTCTGTTTGGATGAAATAATGTTTCTGTTTGAACGGAAAATTGATTACAAAACAGCGGAACGCTTTGTGGAACGCTGTTTTTCTCTTGTAATCTATTGCTTATTAGCTGTTTATGATGTAATGAAAAAGGACTGCCGAACGCAAAGTGGAATACATAATAAACAATAAAAGATAATTGATCTATTTAAAAATAGATAGTTCGATATTTTTGTTTTGGGGGATTTCTAAAATGAAAAAAGAAGATAATTCCTCTTCTATGCTTCAACTTTTCTTTTTTTACTTTACCTTTGCGCCCGCTAAAGAACCAAAAGATTTGAATTTAATAATCGACATAGGAAATACAAAGGCAAAGATTGCTTTCTTCGACGGCGGAGAAATGGTGGATGTAGTAGCTGAATCCAATCAGTCTCTAGGTTGCTTGAAAGCTCTTTGTTCTCAATATCCGGTTGAGCAGGGGATTGTGGCTACTGTCATTGATTTAAACGAAAAGGTTTTAGCTGATTTGGCCGCTTTGCCGTTTCCTTTGCTCTGGCTCAATCATCAGACTCCGCTTCCGGTTGTCAACCTGTACGAAACTCCCGAAACATTGGGATATGATCGTATGGCTGCCGTAGTGGGTGCTAATGAGCAGTTTCCTCATCGGGATATATTGGTGATTGATGCGGGAACTTGCATTACTTACGAGTTTATCGACTCAAAAGGCCAGTATCATGGCGGTAATATATCTCCCGGTATGCAGATGCGTTTCAAGGCACTGCATCAGTTTACAGGACGTTTGCCCCTGGTAGACACCAACGGGCGCAAACTCCCGATGGGACGGGACACCGAAACGGCTATACGCGCCGGAGTGATGAAAGGGATGGAATACGAAATTTCAGGTTATATTGAGTCTATGAAGCATAAATATCCTGAACTTTTGGTTTTTTTAACGGGCGGAGATGATTTTTCTTTTGATAGCAGCGTAAAAAGTATCATCTTTGCAGATAGATTTTTAGTGTTGAAAGGATTAAATAGAATTTTAAACTATAATAATGGTAGGATTTAAACACACACTTTGTGCGCTTTTGCTCACGATGGTTACCGGAATGGCAATCGCTCAAAATAATACAAACTCTCCTTATACACGATATGGCTATGGCGACTTGTCCGATCAGAGTTTCGGGAATAGCAAGGCGATGGGGGGAATTGCTTTTGGACTTCGGGATGGAGCACAGATCAATCCGCTGAATCCTGCTTCGTATACAGCCATTGACTCGTTGACGTTTATTTTTGAAGGAGGCGTTAGTCTGCAAAATATGAATATTAGTGGCGGTGGTGTGAAACTGAACGCTAAAAACTCTAGCTTCGACTATCTGGCTATGCAATTTCGTTTGCATCCGAGGGTAGCGATGAGTATCGGTCTGTTGCCGTTCTCCAATGTGGGATATTCTGTATCGGAAAGCAATGAGGCTACAGAAACTTCACCGTATAGCACGAAAAGCCTTACTGGTGAGGGAGGTTTACATCAACTGTATGTTGGTGCGGGTGTAAAAGTCTTGAAAAACCTGTCTGTTGGTGTGAATGCTTCTTATTTTTGGGGAGACATAACCCGCTCGTTGACGCAGCTTTATCCGAATACCGCTTCTGCTTATTCTTACATTAGGCAGAATGCTGTGTCAGTGTCGGATTATAAATTGGATTTTGGATTGCAATATACGCAAGAATTTAACAAAAAACATTCAGCCACTATCGGAGCAGTATATTCTCCGAAGCATAAACTGAATAATGATTATACAGTAACGACGCAAGCTAGCTCAACTGTCAGTCAGGATTGGGATGCTACACTTGAAGTGCCTAATACTTTTGGCGTCGGCTTTACATATAACTATGACAAACGTTTGACTGTCGGTCTGGATTATAGTTTGCAGCAATGGTCAAAAACAAAGTTTGGCGTAAATACATCGGATGATGCTGTACGTGAAGATTTTGATGAAACATACACGTATTGCGACCGTCATAAAATATCAGTGGGTGCGGAATATATTCCCAATTTGATTGGACGTTCCTATTTATCCCACATCAAATATCGTTTGGGAGCTTATTATACGACTCCGTATTATAAGATTGGCGGTAAAGACGCAGCCCGCGAATATGGCGTAACTGCCGGTTTCGGTCTGCCTGTGCCTCGTTCCCGTTCCATCCTTAGCATCAGCGGACAGTTTGTTCGTGTAAGTGGACAGGAATCGACTTTTGTAAACGAAAATATCTTCCGCGTTAGCATCGGATTGACGTTCAACGAACGTTGGTTCTTCAAGCGCAGAGTAGAGTAATTGAGATGAATGTAAGAAGAGAAAGAATAGACGACTATAATAATAACAACTAAAATTTAGATACAATGAAAATTAAAACGCTTGTGGCTATGTTGTTCCTTTCGGCAGGGGCAACCACTGTGGTAGCACAGGATGCGACTAACTGTAACTCGAACAGTAGTATCTCGCATGAAGCTGTGCGTGCAGGTAACTTTAAAGATGCGTATACTCCTTGGAAAGCTGTGTTGGAAAACTGCCCGACGCTTCGTTTCTATACTTTTACTGACGGATATAAAATTCTGAAAGGCTTGATGGGACAAATCAAGGATAGGAATAATCCGGAATATCAGAAATATTTTGATGAACTGATGAATACGCATGATTTGCGTATCAAATACACAGATGAGTTCTTGGCTAAAGGTACAAAAGTGTCTTCTGCTGATGAAGCTCTGGGTATCAAAGCAGTAGATTACATCGCTTTCGCTCCGAAAATTGATGTCAATCAGGCTTATCAATGGTTGAGCCAGTCGGTAAATGCAGTAAAAGCTGAATCTGCTGCCGCTACTATCTTCTATTTCCTGCAAATGTCTTTGGATAAACTGAAAACAGATCCTAACCATAAGGAACAATTCATTCAGGATTATCTGGCTGCTTCTGAATATGCTGATGCTGCTATTGCTGCTGAAACGAACGAAGCAAAGAAGAAAAACTTGCAAGGTATCAAAGATAATCTGGTTGCTTTGTTTGTAAACAGCGGAACGGCTGATTGCGAATCACTGCAAAACATCTATGGACCGAAAGTAGAAGCTAACCAAACAGATCTGGCTTACTTGAAGAAAGTAATCGACATCATGAAAATGATGAGATGTACGGAAAGCGAAGCTTATCAACAGGCTGCTTTCTATGTGTACAAAATAGAACCTAGTGCAGATGCCGCTACCGGATGTGCTTACCAGGCATTTAAGAAAGGTGACATCGACGGTGCTGTCAAATTCTTCGACGAAGCCATTGGATTGGAAACTGACAACGTGAAGAAAGCTGAAAAAGCATACGCTGCCGCAGCAGTATTGGCTTCTGCTAAAAAACTGTCTCAAGCAAGAGCATATTGCCAGAAAGCTATCGGGTTCAACGAAAACTATGGTGCTCCATATATCCTGATTGCCAATCTGTATGCAATGAGTCCTAACTGGAGCGACGAGTCAGCTTTGAACAAGTGTACTTACTTTGCAGTAATCGACAAACTGCAACGTGCAAAACAAGTAGATCCGAGCGTAGCTGAAGAAGCTAACAGCTTGATCGGTAGATATTCTGGTCATACTCCACAAGCTAAAGACCTGTTTATGTTAGGTTACAAGCAAGGCGACCGCATCACTATCGGCGGTTGGATAGGAGAGACTACAACGATTAGATAACCGTATGTTGCGAAAACGAAGAAACCGTTTGTTGCATAAAAGCATGAGCATAACAATCACCTTCGGGGTGGTTGTTATGCTTCTTTTATTATCTTCCTGTGGCGGAAAACAGAAAGCTATGGGAGAGGCTATCACAGAACGTGATTCTCTTCCGGTGATGACCACATTGGGAGTTACTACCCTTATTTCCGATTCCGGAGTGACACGTTATAGGGTGAACACGGAAGAGTGGATGATGTACGACCGTAAAAAGCCTTCGTATTGGGCGTTTGAAAAAGGTGTGTATATGGAGCAGTTCGACTCTATCTTTAATGTAGAAGCCAGTATTAAAGCAGATACTGCCTATTATTATGACAAAGAAAGGCTTTGGAAGCTGATAGGGAATGTGGATATACAGAACCGCAAAGGAGAGCGTTTTAATACCGAACTGCTCTACTGGAATGAGGCCACTCAAAAAGTGTATTCCGACAAGTTTATACGTATTCAGCAACCGGACAGAATTATCACAGGACACGGCTTCGACTCGAACCAGCAAATGACTATATATACCATTCGTAATATTGAAGGTATTTTCTATGTGGACGAGGAAGCGAGTAGCGGTCCGCCCCAACCGGAAACAAAAGCACTGCCGGATTCAGTGAATAAAGATACTGCGAAATAGGCGAAGTCATATCATTGTACCGTATCTCGTAAATCGTCTGATCGTAAATCAAAACTTATGAATATTTATATCTCTCTAATTATCACCATGGTCTTTTCCGCTTTCTTTTCAGGAGTGGAGATTGCCTTTGTGTCGGTAGACAAACTGCGTTTTGAGATGGAACGCAAGGGGGGAATTACGTCCCGCATCCTTTCTATCTTCTTCAAGAACCCGAATGAATTTATCTCTACCATGCTGGTGGGGAATAATATCGCACTAGTCATCTATGGTATCCTGATGGCACAGATTATCGGCGACAATCTGCTGGCGGGATTCATTGACAATCATTTCCTGATGGTGTTGGCGCAGACCGTTATTTCTACCCTGATTATCCTGGTGACCGGAGAGTTTTTGCCGAAAACAATCTTCAAAATCAATCCCAATCTGGTCTTGAATGTTTTTGCCATTCCGCTTATTGTTTGTTATGTGATTCTCTATCCCATCTCCAAATTAGCCTCCGGCTTGTCTTGTATCTTCCTTCGCCTCTTTGGAATGAAGGTTAATAAGGATGCGTCCGACAGAGCTTTTGGAAAAGTCGATCTGGACTATTTCGTACAAAGCAGCATTGATAATGCCGAAAATGAAGAAGAGCTGGACACGGAAGTGAAAATCTTCCAGAACGCCCTCGACTTCTCGAACATAAAAATCCGCGACTGCATCGTTCCCCGTACCGAAGTGGTGGCTGTCGATCTGACTACCTCGCTGGACGAGCTGAAAAGCCGCTTCATAGAATCCGGAATCTCCAAGATAATCGTGTATGACGGGAATATCGACAATGTAGTCGGTTATATCCATTCGTCGGAAATGTTCCGTGCCCCGAAAAACTGGCATGAGAATGTGAAACAAGTGCCGATTGTGCCCGAAACGATGTCCGCCAACAAATTGATGAAACTCTTCATGCAGCAAAAGAAAACGATTGCCGTAGTGGTGGATGAATTTGGCGGTACGTCCGGCATCGTGTCTCTGGAAGACCTCGTTGAAGAAATCTTTGGAGATATAGAAGACGAACACGATAACACTTCCTATATCAGCAAGCAGATCGACGAACGCGAGTATGTGTTGTCCGCCCGCCTGGAGATAGAAAAAGTCAATGAGACGTACGGACTCGACTTGCCCGAGTCGGATGATTATCTGACAGTAGGAGGGTTGATCCTGAACCAATATCAGAGCTTCCCGAAGTTGCATGAAGTGGTCCGGGTAGGACGTTATCAATTCAAGATAATTAAGGTCACAGCGACAAAAATAGAACTCGTGCGATTAAAAGTCTTGGAATAATGACGATAATCAAGAAATTTTTAGCCAATAAATAGATGCATATTAGCATTTTTTGTATCTTCGTGCGCTAAAACGACAAAAGAAAGAAATAATAATAAACATAAATCGTATTAATCAAAATGGCAACGTTACAAAACATTAGGTCGAAAGGACCTCTATTGGTGATTGTTATCGGCTTGGCGCTGTTTGCTTTCATTGCGGGTGACGCATGGAAGGTGATGCAGCCGCATCAGGCACATGACGTAGGTGAGGTGAACGGAGACGCTCTTTCCGCTCAAGAGTATCAGAATTTGGTAGAAGAATATACCGAAGTAGTGAAACTCATGCGTGGGGTGACCGCCTTGAATGACGAACAAACCAATCAGGTGCGCGATGAAGTATGGCGTTCCTACGTAAACAATAAACTGATCGAAAAAGAAGCAAAAGCACTGGGACTGACTGTTTCTGCTGCTGAAATCCAGGACATCCTGAAAGCAGGCGTTCATCCTTTGTTGAGACAAACTCCTTTCCAGAATCCGCAAACAGGAAACTTCGACAAGGATATGTTGAACAAGTTCCTCGTGGAATATGCCAAGATGAGCGAATCACAAATGCCGGCACAGTATGCTGAACAATACAATAACATGTATAAATACTGGTCTTTCATTCAGAAAACTCTGATCGAGAGCCGTCTGGCAGAAAAGTATCAGGCATTGGTGTCTAAAGCTCTTCTTTCCAATCCGGTGGAAGCACAGGACGCTTTCGACGCAAGAGTGAACCAGTACAACGTGTTGATGGCTGGTATTCCTTACTCTTCTGTAGTGGACTCTACAATCGTAGTGAAAGAATCGGAACTGAAAGACTTGTATAACAAGAAGAAAGAACAATTCAAGCAATATCAGGAAACTCGTGACATCAAGTACATCGATGTACAAGTGACTGCAAGTGCTGAAGATAGAGCTGCTATCCAGAAAGAAGTGGACGAAGCTACTGAACAGTTGGCTACTACTACGGAAGATTATACTTCTTTCATCCGCTCGACTGGCTCGGAAGCTCCTTATGTAGACTTGTTCTATAACAAAACAGCTTTCCCGTCAGATGTAGTTGCCCGTTTGGACTCTGCTTCGGTAGGTACTATTTATGGTCCTTACTATAACGGTGCCGACAATACAATCAACTCTTTCAAAATTGTAGCTAAAGCTGCTGCTGCCGACTCTGTCGAATTCCGTCAGATTCAGGTATACGCAGAAGATGCTGTGAAGACAAAGACATTGGCTGACAGTATCTACAACGCGATCAAAGGTGGCGCTAACTTTGCTGATCTGGCAAAGAAATATGGTCAGACTGGTGATGCAAACTGGCTAACTTCTGCACAGTACGAAGGTGCACAGATAGACGGAGATAACCTGAAATTCATCTCTGCTATCAACAATACAGGTGTGAACGAATTGGTGAACTTGCCGATGGGACAAGCAAACGTAATTCTTCAGGTAACGAACAAGAAATCTGTAAAAGACAAATATAAAGTAGCTGTTATCAAGCGTGAAGTAGAGTTCAGCAAAGAAACTTACAACCGTGCTTATAATGATTTCAGCCAGTTTATCGCAGCTAATCCGAGTGTAGAAAAGATGGTAGCTAACGCTGAAGAGGCCGGTTACAGACTGCTCGACAGAATGGATTTGAGCAGCTCTGAACATAATATCGGTGGTGTAAGAGGTACAAAAGAAGCGTTGAGATGGGCGTTTGATAAAGCAAAACCGGGTGATGTTTCCGGCTTGTACGAATGTGGCGAAAGCGATCACATGATGGTAGTAGGTCTGGTAGGCATTAAGCCGGAAGGATATCGTCCGTTGAAAGCAGTACAGGATCAGTTGAGAGCTGAAATCGTAAAAGATAAGAAAGCTGAAAAGATTATGGCTGACATGAAAGCTGCCAATGCAACTTCATTCAACCAGTACAAAGAGATGACTAATGCAGTCAGCGACTCTTTGAAGATGGTTACTTTTGCAGCTCCTGCATACGTATCAGCATTGCGCAGCAGCGAACCGCTGGTAGGTGCTTATGCTTCTGCAGCTGAAGTAAATCAGTTGAGCGCTCCTATCAAAGGTAATGCCGGAGTATTTGTATTGCAGGTATACGGTAAGGACAAATTGAACGAAACATTCGACGCAAAAGCAGAAGAAGCTACGCTGACTAACATGCATGCACGTTTTGCCAGCCGTCTGATGAATGATTTGTATCTGAAAGCAAACGTAAAAGATACACGCTTCTTGTTCTTCTAAACAAGTAGCAAGTAATAGATATTAGGCACGGATTACACGGATTTACGCGGTTTAAACTTATGAGGGAACCGCGAAACCCGTGTAATCCGTGCCTTTTTTGTGGTCGTTTTTTTTGTTTATGGTCTTTGTTATCTGATTAAATTTCCATATCTTGCCAATCTTTATCAATTGGCTTTGCGAAATACTTCATTAACTAATACGAATCTATATTATGACTAAACAACTAGCCCAGTATTCAGTTCCCGCTGAAAATTCACGTGTTATCCGTGTTTTCCTTTCGTCAACGTTCAGAGACATGGAGATGGAACGTTCTGCATTAGTCAAACTCTTTAAGGGTTTGCAAGTGAAGGCTGCCAGCCGTGGTGCCACCATTTCATTGGTTGATTTACGTTGGGGAATCACAGAAGAAGATGCGAAAAGCGGCAAGGTTGTTGAAATATGCCTGAAAGAGATCGTTAACTCCCGGCCTTTCTTCATAGGTATGGTAGGCGACCGCTATGGATGGTGTCCCAGTTATGAAGATTTATCTCAAACTCTCAATGACAGCCTGGAATATCGTTGGATAGAAGATGACTTGAATCACCATTTGAGTGTGACGGAAATTGAAATGCAGTTTGGTGTACTGCGCAATCCCAATCCGTTACATGCCTATTTTTATATAAAACGGTCGGCAGATGATGAACTGTCTTGCCCTGAAGAGGAGTCTCTTAAATTGAAACGCCTGAAAAAGAGTATTTTGCAGCAAGATCGTTATCCTGTGCAGGAGTATGATTCGCCCGATCAGTTGTGTAACCTTGTGGAAGCTGCTTTCACGGAATTGCTTGAACGGGAGTTTCCGGATGTACTGACCGTTGAAGATAATCAAGCATTGCAAGAACAACTGACGCGCAATGAACTCTTATTCAATTATCACCCAATACCTGAAGCAGATCAGGCGTTTGCTGATTTTTTGGCGGCGGATGAACAGCGGTGTCTGGTGGTAACGGGTGATTGCGGTCTTGGCAAGAGTGCTTTGTTGGCTCATTGGAGCGATTTGGTGAACAATGATATGCCGATGATTCCTATCTATCATCGCTTGGATAGTACTACATTGTCTTCTTATCCGGAAACGTTGGCGAGAATGTTAGCTTCCAAATGCCAGAACGCACTCAAGCATCAATCTTTGGGTGAAGAAAATTTGTTCGCGGCGGAAGTTTCAAAAGAACTGGACTCGACCCAAAGCACTGCCAAATCCATCATGGACGCCGTGAAAAACTCGGTTTTGATGGGAGATGCTGGCTTGAACACTTTTTCAGGAAACACACTTCGAAACCTCAAGGAGATTGAAGAAGATTTGAATTCTATCCAAAAGTTCAGTCAGTTGTGGAGTGCGTTGGGTGCATCAAGATACCCTATCATTCTGCTGATTGATGACATCAGTTATCTGAATCCGACTGAAGCATCCCTGTTTTCTTTATTTGCATCTATTCCCCCGAACGTGAAAGTCGTGTTGAGCTTTTCTGCGTCATCCACTGCCTACCTGCCCTTTGTTCAGAATGGCTACGCCCATTTCCAGTTGAATGGTTTTTCACAGGCGGATGCCAAGTCGTTCTCAAAGCAATATTTGTCTACTTACTCCAAGGCTTTGTCCGCACAACAGGAAGATATTCTTGCTTCGTGGGTGCTGGCTAAACAACCGCGCTGTTTAAGTGTATTGCTCAACGAGCTGGTTTCGTTCGGTCAGTACGATGCTCTCAATGAATATATGAGTGGATATTGCCGGCTCAATGAGGTTGGGCAATTCTATGACAGTGTGTTACGGCGTTTGTCGGCTGATTATGGTTTCGAAGAGATTGGAAGAACGCTTCTGATGCTTTCACTTACTTTAGAAGGATTTACCGAAGATGAAGTGAAGAGCATGGCAGACATTAATCAGATACTTTGGTCGCAGTTGAGAGTGGAAATGAGTAGCTGGCTCACCAACAAAGGAGGACGATATTGCATTGGTGACACACAAATGGTAGAGGCAATCGAACGCTATTTCGCTCAAGATGACGAATGTATAGATGATAGTCGCCATGAAATTATTTCCGCTTTGCTGGATGAGGAAGAGATTCTTTCCCATCCGTTGACTTTTGCCGATTATAACTATCGCATGAAACAGTTCTGCTACCATGATTCGTATCGCTATAAAGTGGAGATTACCTATCAATGCTATAAGATGCAAGAATGGGATATATTGAAGGATTGGATTTGTGATGTGGAGATTTTCGAGATTCTGTATCGCACGAATCGTTCTCTGTTGGAAGATAGCTGGAAGGCGATCATGAACGACAATCCTGAAGTTACGCCTGAAGTCTATGCCGAATTGGACTTTGATGAGATCGATTCTTTTTTAATTCCTGTCATTGCTAATGATATGGCTACTTTCTTGAGCAGTTCTTTCCATCTGACGAAGGCGGCAGCTGCTGTGAGTGAGAAGAGTATGGAAGGTGCTGCCATGCCACTCATTGCCAAGTCGGTATTGAAGATGAATGAGGGATGCCGGTATGCCCGTAATGAAGAATACGAAACGGCATGCGACTGTTTCCTGAAAGCATTGGTGATGCAGGAAAACATTGTACCGACTCCGGAACTGGAGATTGCCAACACCTGCCGAAATCTAGCTCTGGCATATTACTACAATGAGCAATACAATGAAGCAGTGACCTATTTGAATAGGGCGCTTGATTATCATGCGGCTTCTGCTGACGAGAAGAGTCAGGCAGAAGTCATTGAACTTTCCGAATATCTGGCTTATTGTGATTACTATAAGGATGAGGAAGAGAGTGCTGCCGAGAAATTCCGGAAAGTAGCTGAAATGCACGAGTCGTTGAATGGCAGACTGTCTGGTGGAGTGGCTAAATGTTTGCGTATGCAGGGTAAATGTCTTTATTATATCAAACGATACGATGAAGCATGGATGCTGATGAATCAGGCGTTGGACATTGCTATACAGATAGACAGCAAAAAACAGATCGTCGCTTGTCATAAACAGTTGTATTATCTATGCAGGGAATTCAAGCGGATGATGAATGAACGTGGCGATGAGCAGGCGTCTACTTTATTCTTCCGTGAGTCTCTTCTGCATGAAATGTATTTCAGCGAAAAACCGCGTCTGGCGGAACTGACTGTCCGCTACGAGGCATTGAGATGTGATATTATGCAGCAGTATTACATGAATAAAGACTATGATAACGTGATTCGTATTGCAACGTCTTTGGATTTTCACGATGATACTGACCTTAATGCTTCCTGTCTGGTATATTATTACAAAGCACAGGCTTATGTGAAGTTGGAGAATTATCCAATGGCGAAAGAGGCTTTCTTCAGAGAGTTTGAACTGCGAAAGAAATATCTGGGATGGGAGGATGAAGATACGATTCTGGCTTGTCAGAACCTAGGGGTTTTGCACAGCTTTTGTAATGAACGGGAAGAGGCGCTGGCTTGTTTCCGTGAGGCGTACGGTCATGAAGTGAAAAAGAATGGCGAGGATTCTGAAATGGCGCAAAAGCTACTTCAATATATCAGCGTGGTTGAATCATAACGGAGGCATACTTCCCTTTTTTGTTAACTTTTACATTCCTGCTATACGGAAATCGACTTTATTTCCTTACATTTGCAGATATAAACTATCAATAGAAAGAAGAATGTCTAAATATCCCCTTTTAGGAATGACTCTTGTAGAGCTTCAATCATTGACAAAAAGACTGGGTATGCCCGGCTTTGCTGCCAAGCAGATTGCATCCTGGCTTTACGAAAAGAAGGTAGCCTCGATTGATGATATGACTAATTTGTCATTGAAACACCGGGAGTTGCTCAAGCAGAACTATGAGGTGGGAGCGGAAGCTCCGGTAGATGAAATGCGCTCTGTAGATGGTACGGTGAAGTATCTTTATAAAGTGGGTGAGAACCATTTTGTAGAGTCGGTTTATATACCGGATGATGACCGGGCAACGTTGTGCGTGTCGTCACAAGTGGGCTGCAAGATGAACTGTAAGTTCTGTATGACCGGCAAACAGGGGTATACAGCTAACCTGACCGCCAGCCAGATCATGAACCAGATTCATTCGCTGCCGGAACGGGACAAACTGACTAATGTCGTAATGATGGGAATGGGCGAGCCGCTCGATAACCTGGATGAGGTATTGAAGGCATTGGAACTACTGACCGCTACCTACGGTTACGCATGGAGTCCGAAGCGTATCACGCTTTCTACTGTCGGGCTACGGAAAGGATTGCAGCGTTTTATCGAAGAAAATGACTGCCACCTTGCCATCAGCCTTCACTCTCCGCTGACCGTTCAGCGTGCTGAATTAATGCCGGCGGAAAAGGCGTTTTCAATCACCGAAATGGTGGAACTGTTAAAAAACTATGATTTTAGTAAACAACGTCGACTTTCGTTTGAATATATTGTTTTTAAAGGGCTCAATGATTCGCAGGTCTATGCCAAAGAGTTGCTGAAACTTCTTCGCGGGCTGGATTGCAGGGTGAATTTGATTCGTTTTCATGCCATACCGGGGGTAGACCTCGAGGGGGCGGACATGGATACGATGACCCGTTTTCGTGATTATCTGACATCACACGGACTTTTCACCACTATCCGTTCATCCAGGGGCGAAGATATTTTTGCCGCTTGCGGTATGCTGTCGACAGCGAAACAGGAGAAAAATAATGAAAGTTAATATATAAAACCGAACATCATGAAAAAGTACTCTTTTATTTTATGCATCGCTTTGGTAGCCTTTGTCGTTGCATCTTGTGGTCTGAAAGGAAATCACACCTCTAGTGGTCGTGCTTACGAGCTTTTGGTTGTAGTAGATCACGGTGTTTGGGATCGTGCTGCCGGAAGGGCTTTACATGATGCGCTCGATGCTGATATGCCCGGTTTGCCGCAGTCGGAACCTTCTTTCCGGATTATGTATACTTCGCCGAAAGATTATGATTCTACGCTGAAGTTGATACGTAACATTATTATTGTAGATATACAGGATATATATACGAAAGCCTCGTTCAAATATGCGAAGGACGTGTATGCCAATCCGCAGATGATATTGACTATCCAGGCTCCGAACGAAGAAGAGTTTGAGAAGTTTGTGGAAGAGAACAAAAAGACGATTGTCGACTTCTTTACCCGTGCGGAAATGAACCGTCAGATTACGTTTCTGGAAGGGAAGCACAGTAATTTCATTTCGCAGAAAGTGGACAGTTTGTTCGGATGCGACATCTGGGTGGATGCCGAACTGGCAAATTCAAAGACCGGGGATGATTTCTTCTGGGCTTCTACCAACACAGGTACTGCCGACCGTAACTTTGTGATGTACTCTTATCCGTACACTGACAAGGATACGTTTACCAAAGAATATTTTGTGCACAAACGTGACTCCGTGATGAAAGCCAATATTCCCGGATTCAAGGAGGGCGTTTATATGTCGACCGATAGTTTGCTGACCGATGTCCGTCCGATCAATGTACAGAACAGCTACACAATGGAAGCACGTGGCCTGTGGCGTATGAAGGGCGACTTTATGGGTGGTCCGTATGTATCTCATACTCGTCTGGACGAGAAAAACCAACGAATTATTACAGCAGAAATATTTGTTTATTCACCTGATAAAATGAAACGCAACCTGGTACGCCAGATGGAAGCATCTCTGTATACACTGAAACTTCCGAATGAAGTTCAGCAGAAGCAGATTCCATTGGGAGAAGCATCTAAGGAAGCGGAACAAACTAATAAATAAAAACATGGAAGATAACAAGATAAGGATAGGTATCACCCAAGGAGATATTAACGGGGTGGGCTATGAGGTGATTCTTAAGACATTTTCCGACCCTACAATGTTGGAACTATGTACTCCGATCATTTATGGCTCACCGAAAGTAGCGGCTTATCATCGCAAAGCGCTGGATATACAGGCCAATTTTAGCATTGTCAACTCTGCTACCGAAGCGGGGTACAACCGTTTGAGCGTGGTGAACTGTACGGATGATGAGGTGAAAGTGGAATTTTCCAAACCCGACCCCGAAGCCGGTAAAGCTGCGCTGGGGGCTTTGGAACGTGCCATCGAAGAATATCGCGAAGGGTTGATAGACGTTATCGTAACAGCTCCGATCAACAAACATACGATTCAGTCGGAAGAGTTCTCCTTCCCCGGGCATACGGAATATATCGAAGAACGTCTGGGCAATGGTGATAAGTCATTGATGATTTTGATGAAGAATGACTTCCGGGTGGCTTTGGTGACGACACATATCCCTGTCAGAGAGATCGCGACTACGATTACCAAAGAACTGATTCAGGAGAAACTGATGATATTCCATCGTTGCCTGAAACAGGATTTCGGTATCGGCGCTCCGCGTATTGCGGTGCTCTCTCTCAATCCTCATGCCGGAGACGGTGGTTTGTTGGGAATGGAAGAGCAGGAAGTGATTATCCCTGCCATGAAAGAAATGGAAGAAAAAGGAATCCTTTGCTACGGTCCTTATGCGGCCGACGGCTTTATGGGTTCGGGCAATTATACTCATTTTGACGGTATCCTGGCGATGTATCACGATCAAGGGCTGGCTCCGTTTAAGGCCTTGGCTATGGAAGACGGGGTGAACTATACGGCAGGACTGCCGGTAGTACGTACTTCTCCGGCTCATGGAACGGCATACGATATTGCAGGTAAGGGAGTGGCTTGTGAAGATTCTTTCCGTCAGGCAATCTATGTTGCCATCGACGTGTTCCGTAATCGTCAGCGGGAAAAAGTGGCTCGTGCCAATCCGTTGCGTAAACAGTATTACGAGAAACGTGACGATAGTGATAAACTGAAGCTGGATACAGTAGACGAAGATTAAAAACGAGTGATGACGAGAGCAGAGATACAACAAGTGAAACAGCGTTTCGGTATTATTGGAAATACTGAAGCATTGTCGCGCGCCATAGATGTTGCCATTCAGGTAGCTCCTACCGATTTGTCTGTGCTGATTACCGGAGAAAGTGGAGTCGGAAAAGAAAGTTTTCCGCAGATTATTCATCAATATAGCCGGAGGAAGCACGGGCAGTATATTGCTGTCAACTGTGGCGCTATTCCGGAGGGTACGATTGATTCCGAACTGTTCGGACATGAGAAAGGTGCGTTTACCGGTGCGATTGGCGAACGGAAAGGGTACTTTGGCGAAGCTGACGGTGGTACTATTTTTCTTGATGAAGTAGGGGAGTTGCCGATGTCTACCCAGGCACGTTTGCTCCGTGTACTGGAGAGTGGCGAGTTTATGAAAGTAGGTTCGTCCAAAGTACAAAAAACGGATGTGCGTGTGGTGGCAGCTACCAACGTCAATCTGACACAAGCGATTGCAGAAGGACGTTTCCGTGAAGATTTATATTACCGGTTGAATACGGTGCCTATCCAAATACCGCCTTTGCGTGAACGTGGTGACGATGTACTCCTGTTGTTCCGTAAGTTTTCCGCAGACTTTGCAGAGAAATACCGGATGCCTGCTATTCAGTTGACGGAGGATGCGAAGAAAGAGTTGTTAGCTTACCCGTGGCCCGGAAACGTGCGTCAGTTGAAGAACATCACCGAGCAAATATCTATCATTGAAACCAATAGGGAGATCTCTGCTGCTATCTTGCAGAATTATCTTCCTGCACAAAATACGCAACGTCTTCCCGCGCTGATGGGAACGCGTGAGAGTAAAGGCTTTGAGAGCGAACGGGAGATTCTTTATTCTGTTCTGTTCGATATGCGCCAGGAAGTGGCGGAGCTGAAGAAGATGGTGCACAACCTGATGGCGGAACGTGCCGGACAGGTGGGGCAGGTAGGACAAATGGGAACGGTGGTTACTACTCCGGTAGTGACGGCGCATCAACCTTCGGTACCTGCTATCATTCACACCATGCAGCCCACGGTTTGCAAGGATGACGATGACATACAAGACACGGAAGAATATGTAGAAGAATCTCCTTTGTCACTGGACGAAGTGGAGAAAGAAATGATACGCAAAGCACTTGAGAGGCATCATGGAAAGCGGAAGAGTGCGGCCAAGGACTTGAATATTTCCGAGCGTACACTCTATAGAAAAATAAAAGAATATGAATTGGATTAAGAAAATAATACGCCCTTTGTTACTGTTCGGCTTGCCGTTGGTAGTCATTGCGTGCACTGTTTCCTATAAGTTTAACGGATCGTCTATCAATTATGATAAGGTAAAGACCATTTCGATAGCCGACTTCCCGATCAAGTCGGAGTATGTATATGCTCCGTTGGCAACCAAATTCAATGAGGACCTGAAAGATATCTTCATCCGGCAGACCCGTCTGCAACTGCTCAAGCCGAGTCAAAATGCCGACTTGCAGATTGACGGAGAAATCACAGGGTACAATCAGTACAACCAGGCAGTATCTGCCGACGGTTATTCTTCGGAGACGAAGTTGACTATCACCGTCAATGTACGTTTTGTCAACAACACCAATCATGCCGAAGACTTTGAACAACAGTTTTCTGCGTTCCGTACCTACGACTCTACCCAGTTGTTGACTGCTGTACAGGACGGATTGATTGCTGAAATGTCTAAAGAGATCACCGACCAAATTTTTAATGCAACTGTAGCAAACTGGTAATATAAATGACTTCTGTTAACTTTCAACAATGGATTCAGCATCCCGAGACGCTGAATAGGGATACTTTGTACGAACTGCGCAATCTTCTTGCGAGGTATCCGTATTTTCAGTCACTTCGTCTGCTGTATCTGAAGAATCTGTATATTCTCCATGATATTAGTTTTGGTGGAGAACTGCGGAAAGCAGTTCTTTACATTGCAGACAGACGGCAGTTGTTCCGGTTGATTGAAGGTGACCGCTATGATGTGCAGGCACGGAAAAAGGGAGTACCTCTCACGGAGGTGCTGAAAGACGAACCGTCCGTAGACCGCACATTAGCATTGATCGACGCTTTCTTGTCTACAGTACCCGAAGAGGTGACTGCCCGCACCAGCTTCGACTATTCGATGGATTACACCTCTTATCTTTTGGAGGAGACTCCGGCCACGGAACAGCCGGCCGAAGAAACGCCCAAACTCAAAGGCTACGAACTGATTGACGACTTTATAGAAAAGAGCGAGAGCGACTCTCCCCTCTGCAAGAAACCTTTAAGAGAAGAAATGCCATCTTCGCCAACCTCTTCGGACGAACCTACCGAAGAAGAAACGATGAAGGAAGAAGAGGAAGATGACAGCTGTTTTACGGAAACTTTGGCAAAAATCTATGTTAAACAGCAACGATATTCAAAAGCTCTTGAAATAATTAAAAAATTAAGCTTGAAATATCCAAAAAAAAATGCTTACTTTGCAGACCAAATCAGATTTTTGGAGAAATTGATTATTAACGCTAATTCAAAATAACTAAAAATGTACTTATTATTCGTTATCTTAATGGTTATTGCAGCCTTGTTGATGTGTTTCATCGTGCTGATTCAGAACTCAAAAGGAGGCGGACTTGCTTCTGGTTTCTCTTCATCTAACGCCATCATGGGCGTGCGCAAGACTACAGATTTTCTGGAAAAAGCAACATGGGGCTTAGCTATCTTCATGGTGGTAATGAGCATTGCTACTGCTTATGTAGTTCCTCGCTCTGCTGTTGCTAAAGACGCAGTGTTGGAACAGGCACAGAAAGAACAACAGACTAACCCGTATAACTTACCCGCAGGTACGGCTGCGCCGCAAACTGAAGCTCCTGCTACCAATGCACCTGCTACAGAAACTCCGGCACCGGCTGCTGAAACTCCTGCTCCTGCAGCAGAGTAATTCACTCTGTCGTCAGGTAAGACTTTGGGGTAAAACCATTAATGGGAAGGTGCAGACGGATGCTGCATTTCTTTGATATTTAAGTGCGGATTACGCAGATTACACGGATTTTCAATCTTCCGCGTGGTCAGTGTAATCCGCACTTAACTTTTTCTTGTAAAAACAATCTCTTTTTGATAGAAACAAACGAGATTTAACTACCTTTGTTGGTCGTATGAAGATTATTAACTACTATTTTTAAATATAACAATGACAGAACATTTGAAACAGAAATTGAATGACTCCGCCGTACTCCGATGGAGTGTTCTAGCATTGGTCGCATTTACTATGCTATGCGGCTATTTCCTCACCGACGTAATGTCTCCTCTAAAACCCATGCTTGAGAAAGAACTACTATGGGACAGTCTGGATTATGGTTTCTTCACAAGCGCTTACGGGTGGTTTAATGTATTCCTGTTGATGCTGATCTTCGGTGGTATCATTTTGGATAAGATGGGAGTTCGTTTCACCGGAATGGGGGCTTGCTTATTGATGGTGTTTGGTTGTGGATTGAAATACTATGCGATTTCTACTACTTTTCCGGAAGGTGCCATGCTCTTTGGATTCAAAACACAGGTAACCCTGGCCGCATTGGGGTATGCTATCTTCGGTGTAGGTGTGGAAATTGCCGGTATCACAGTTTCCAAGATTATCGTAAAATGGTTCAAGGGTAAGGAAATGGCATTGGCTATGGGACTTGAAATGGCTACGGCACGTATCGGAACAACTCTGGCAATGGTGCTTACGGTTCCTTTGGCCGACTTTTTCGGATCTACGGATGAGAGTGGCACATTCCATACCAATATTCCTGCTCCTATTCTGTTTTGTCTGATTATGTTGTGCGTGGGTACGATTGCTTTCTTCCTTTATACTTTCTATGATAAGAAGTTGGATGCTTCTTTGGATGCAGAGGGATTGGAGCCGGAAGAGCCGTTCCGTATGAAAGATATTGTGTATATCATTACCAATAAAGGATTCTGGTTGATTGCATTACTATGTGTATTGTTCTACTCGGCTGTATTCCCCTTTATCAAGTATGCTGCCGACTTGATGGTGCAGAAGTATAATGTAGATCCGAAGTTGGCGGGAACGATTCCCGGATTGTTGCCGATTGGTGCGATTATCCTGACTCCGTTGTTCGGCTCGCTTTATGACCGTATCGGTAAGGGAGCTACGTTGATGATAATCGGATCAGTGATGCTTATTTTTGTGCATACGATGTTCGCTCTGCCTATACTGAATATATGGTGGTTTGCTACTATCATCATGATTATATTGGGATTTGCCTTCTCGTTGGTGCCTTCAGCTATGTGGCCGTCTGTTCCGAAGATTATTCCGGAAAAACAGTTGGGTACCGCATACGCATTGATTTTCTGGGTACAGAACTGGGGATTGATGGGTGTTCCTTTGTTGATCGGATGGGTGTTGAATACTTATTGTAAAGGTCCGGTAGTAGACGGTGCACAGACTTATGACTACACGTTGCCGATGGCTATTTTTGCTCTCTTTGGTGTGCTTGCTCTGATTGTGGCTTTGATGTTGAAGGCAGAGAACAAGAAGAAGGGATACGGTCTGGAAGAGGCGAATATCCAAAAGTAACTAGGAAATTCAATACCTAAAGTAACAAAGGAATTTTGTATCAAGGTGTAAACAAAAGGGTATCAGTATGAATACTCTGAAATAAAAAATAAGAAGTATGGCTGCCAAAGAGAAAATCAACCTGTTAGAGGTCATTCCCTGTCGCAGTGAACATATTACAGCAGAAAGGGAAGGGGAGACAATTGTGCTCTCCTTTCCCCGTTTTAAATATCCGTGGATGCAACGCTTCCTTGTGCCGAAAGGAATGTCGAAAGAACTTCATGTGAAATTGGAAGAACACGGTACGGCTGTATGGGAACTGATAGATGGAAAACGCAATGTTCGTGAGATTATAGAAAAACTCGCAGACCACTTTCAAAATGAAGAGGGCTACGAGTCGCGTGTATCGGCTTATCTTTCTCAAATGCAGAAAGATGGATTTATAAAACTGGTGATACCAGTCGCATAAATAGGAACTTATTATTATTTATTTGATAAATACAGCCCAAAGTATGACGGCAATTGCTATCAGGACTCCCATGATAATAAGCGTTCCCCAAACAAAATAATTGCTGTCTTTCTCTTTCTTTTTCTCCGAGTCGTGGATGATACGTTCCATTTCTTCGGGGGTGGTGTTGGGTAGTGGATAAGGTTCGTTTGCACGGTTTAGATGCTTCAACTTATCGTTAGCACGTTCACGACGTAGGCGGGAAGCTTCCCGTCCCTCTTTTATTCGGCGTATCATGTCGAATGCATGTCCTTCACCAACCATATTCTTTGTTTTTTAGAAGTTCACTTCCTTGTTTTTCTATTTCCCTTCTTCTCTGTCCACTTTGAGCAATCCTCCCGTATTCGGATCAAAATAAACTTTGATGGTAGAATTCTTATTGAACAAAACCGGAGCCAGATATTCTATCACACCGAATTGAGTAATAGGAAGCTCACCTTCGTAAAGTTTCTTTTTACCGTCGGTCAGTGTAACCATAGCTTGTCCGGGTACGTTGTAGGCGATTCCATCTAAATCTTTCTTCTTCTTACCATCTTCCTGTGGCATCTTGACCGATTTCAGGTCTTTCAGACTGATATAAAACGGAGTTCCTGCCAAATCATTGTTGGCAACTACACCTAACTTCTTCGAGAAGCGGAAAGCAACTTCATTGTTGAATTCCTTGTCAGGGGTAAGGCGGACAGTGAATGTTCTCTCTTCTTTGTTGCAGGTGCCGGAGAACATTTGTGTCATGGCTTCTTCCTGTGCATTCAGATTGTCGAGCATAATTTTAAGCTGTGCCCCGTCTGAAGGCATATTGTCAGCCTGTCCGCGCAATAAGGCATTTTTGCTTTCGCGGATGTTATAGATTTCTTTAGCCACCAGCTCGGCCATCTTGGCGGTAGAACTAGCCATCAGAATCTCTTCGGTCAGGAATTCGCGAGGATTCGCTTTCTTTTGGAGGACTGCGGGAGCGGGAGCAGTTTTTTTGCCTACACTGCTATTGCTGTAAGGAACATTGATCGTTTTCACAATGCCATCCTCTGTCAGTTCCATGAGCGGTGCTACTGTCTTATCCTTCAATTTTACGAAATACGTAGTTTCGCTGTTGGGCACACCTACGGATTTCACTTTTACGCTAGCCAGTTCCCAGTACTCTTCAGGGTCGGCGGAGACGTTGGTCAGTCGCAGGTAACGATCAGCATATTTGCTGAATTCTCCCGGAGTATAGTTGACTTTGTTGGCTTTTATTTCAAGTTCTATTTGGGTTTTGGGAAGACTGTAAACCACTCCATAGTCTTTTCCTCGGGTAACCCCTGTCAGTACTTCGGTTTGTGCATAGGCGGACGTTGTCATAAGTAGTCCTGCTGCTATAATTAACTTTTTCATATTCGGTTCTTTTTTAACTGGTTTTGAAAACAAAGTTAATGAAGTTATTGAAAAAACTGTAAGTTCTTAACTTTTATTCGCTTACAAGTCGCCATGCTGTCGGCAGACAGGTGATAATATCGCTTGCGATCATTCCGATCATTCCTTGCTTCTTTTGAGCGACATCGCCCGCCAATCCGTGAATGTAAGTGCCGATTTTAGCGGCTTCTTCGGTGGGATAACCTTGGGCAAGCAGTGCCAGGATTACTCCGGTCAGTACGTCACCGCTACCTCCGGTTGCCATTCCCGGATTTCCGGTTGGGTTGAAGAAACATTTACCTTCTGGGGTGATAATGGCGGAATAGGCTCCTTTTAAAATAATGTGAACATGGGCGGCACGAGCCAATTCGCAAGCCTTCATCAGACGTTCGTAAGAGTCTTGGCATTTGCCGGTCAGACGTTCCAGTTCTTTCGGATGCGGGGTGAGGATGGAACCCTTCGGCAGGTGGGTAAGGGTATGGCGGTGGTTGGCAAGGATATTAAGTGCGTCGGCATCCACTACAACAGGAGTCTGGCAATGTTCCAGTTGCTCCAATAAGGCAGCTTCCGTTTCCTCGTTTCGTCCCAGTCCCGGACCGATGCCGACTGCTTGATAGTCGTCCGTGTCGGTAGGTACGGCAAAACAGGTTTCGTTGATGTCGGTTTCTACGATTGCTTCGGGTATGGAGGTCTGCAAGATGTCGTTGTTGCACATTGGTGCATGAACAGTCAGCAACCCTACTCCCGAACGGAGGCAGGCACGGGCAGCGAGAACAGAGGCTCCTGCCATTCCTTTTGAACCGGCAATCAATAGTGCATGACCGAAGTTTCCCTTGTGGGCAAACTGTTTGCGTGGCTTGATGAGTGAACGGATTTGCTCTATTTCCAACATTTCGTAGTTCGTTTCCATCTCTTCAATACCGTCTTCGCTCAATTGGATATCCAACAATTCCCATTCTCCGACAAATTCTGTGTTTTCTGCGAAAAGAAAGGCGAGCTTCGGCAGTTGCAGACTGAAAGTTACGTCGGCACGGATAATATTAGCTTTTACGTTGAATGTATTTTCTTCTCCCATCAGTCCGGAAGGGATGTCGATGGCTACTACCATGGCAGGGGAGGAATTGATGTATTTCACTACGGCAGCGAATCCGCCGCTCAACGGTTTGTTCAGGCCTGAACCGAATAATCCGTCGATTACCAGATGGTCGGGCGTCAGGGCGGGAGGTACGAATTGGGTACTGATCTCGTGGAATTTTACTTCTTCCATCATTTCTACCAGTTCTTTATTGGTCTGGCAGTCGGGTGAAAGTTCTCCTTTCGTGTTGAAGAGAAATACCTCGATTTTATATCCTTTTTCAGCCATCATGCGGGCTACGGCGAGAGCGTCTCCGCCATTATTCCCCGGTCCGGCAAAGATAGTGACCGGCGTTTCCGTATTCCATCTGTCTGTGATGGCTTTTGTTAATACGGTTGCTGCACGTTCCATCAGATCGATTGATGCAATAGGTTCGTTCTCAATGGTATAAGCGTCCAATTTCTTGATACTGCTGCTTGGAAATATTTTCATTGCGATGTTCTTTTAGTTTTCGGATTACAAATGTACATGATTCTTCTGACTTTTCCCGTTTGTTGTGGGAAGAAAACTTGTTAATCATAAGGAGATGACTTGTTGGGGGCAGGGAAATGAATCAAACTCGTGGTGGTTTGATTTATTAAAAATAATCATTTTGTACCTTTCACAAGTTTCACGGACACGTAAGTTGTAGTGTGACAGATGTTTGTTGTGATTTAAGGTTCTCTTTTTAATTCTTCACATCTTTCACACTGTTCACACCCTTAAGAAAGAAGCCCGGTCAAAGCAAAAGCTTAGGTGTTTCTTCAATATGGCAAGACATAGGAGAACGAATATGATTGAAGACCGGATTGAAATAGTTGGCATGATATTAGCCAACTGTAGTTGGCTACTTAGATGACTACTGTCGGCTACATGGTCAACTGCAGTTGACTAAATAGCTGACTTCAGTTGTCTATTAATAACTCAACTTCAAAATTGTCGTATAGTGCCGACATTAGGCAGTATTAAGCTATATACCTCATGTGTGGTTACGGTTTCCTTCATCTCCATACCTTCTTAAACAAATTTTTAATGCGGTTCCCCTTATTAAGCCTTTGATTATTTGCCGTTTCCGATAAAAATGTTATCTTTGGAGATAGATAATGTGCATCACATCATTTTCCAGTGCTCACAATGAAAATGAATTAAAATCTAAATAACGGATTGTTTAATCTTCTAAAGTTTGCATGATGGAAAAGACAAAAATTGGCTTGAATGCCGGGAAAGTATGGCGCATCTTAAATGAAAAAGGTGAACTTTCAATGTTCGATTTGTGCCGTGAATTAAGTTTGACGTTTGAAGACGTAGCTCTTGCTATTGGTTGGCTGGCCCGAGAAGACAAAATCTTTTTGAGGAAAAGAGAAGGAATGCTTTTTGCCAGTATCGAAAATGTCGAATTTACTTTTGGCTAAGGTGGTAGCTAACCTACATTTAAGATGGATCTCCACTTTATTATTTACACTGCTAAAAAAGTAATGAAGTGGATCAGTAGGATTTTTTTATGCTCGTTTTTACTATTCCCCCTATTATTCTGTTTGATAAGAGAAGCATCTAATCTACTTTTTCTGTACCTTTGCACTCCATAAACTACTAAACACATAAATTCATGAGTGCATTGAAAGGGCATCCGAAAGGCCTTTATCTGATTTTCGCGACAAGCACGGCAGAACGTTTCAGTTACTACGGTATGCGTGCGATCTTTATTCTTTTCCTGACGCAGGCATTATTGTTTGACAAAGAAGCGGCAGCATCCATCTACGGCAGCTATACCGGACTAGTTTATTTAACCCCGTTGATTGGCGGATACATTGCCGATAAATATTGGGGAATCCGTCGTTCCGTGTTTTGGGGAGCGGTGATGATGGCAGTCGGACAATTCCTGATGTTTATGAGTGCCTCCACTTTAGATAATACAAACCTTGCCCACTGGATGATGTATGGCGGACTAGGCTTCCTGATCTTGGGCAATGGTTGCTTCAAACCCACTGTCTCTTCTCTGGTAGGTCAGCTCTACGAACCCGGAGACAGGCGGCTGGATGCTGCATACACCATTTTTTATATGGGAGTGAATGTAGGCTCTTTTGCTGCTCCTTTGATTTGTGGTTATCTGGGTGATACCGGTGATCCGCATGACTTTAAATGGGGATTTCTTGCAGCCGGAATCATGACACTGTTCACCGTTGTTCTTTTCGAGACTCAAAAGAATAAATATCTTTTTTCTCCTTCCGGAGAACCGATTGGTATTATCCCCGATGCTAAACGTGAAAAGAAAGAAGACAAGGCCGACCATATCTCACACCCGAAGATGGACAAACGTACCAAAGTACGTAATACCCTTGTAATCACAATTCTTACCATTGCTTTAATAGCCTTCTTTAACTATGCATTTGAAGGCGATTGGGTGAGTATTGGCATTTTTACCGCCTGCATTGTTTTCCCTGTTCTGATCCTCTTAGACGGTTCATTGACCAAAATAGAACGCAGCCGTATTTTCGTTATCTATATAGTAGCCTTCTTTGTCATCTTCTTCTGGGCAGCCTACGAACAGGCGGGAGCTTCTTTAACTCTCTTTGCGTCCGAACAGACGAATCGTGACATTTTCGGTTGGGAAATGCCGGCTTCATGGTTTCAATCTTTTAATCCCTTGTTTGTAGTTGTTCTGGCATATATCATGCCGGGTGTATGGGGTTTCCTGAACAAACGAAAGATGGAACCCGCTTCTCCTACCAAACAAGCGATTGGTTTGTTACTCCTTTCTTTAGGTTATCTTTTCATCTGTTTCGGAGTGAAAGATGCAGTTCCCGGAGTGAAAGTGAGCATGATTTGGCTGACAGGACTTTACTTTATTCATACCATGGGTGAAATAGCTTTGTCGCCTATCGGACTTTCAATGGTAAACAAGTTGAGTCCGCTGCGTTTCGCCTCCCTGATGATGGGAATCTGGTATCTGTCTACTGCCACAGCCAATAAATTTGCGGGAATGTTGAGCGGGCTCTATCCGGAAGCCGGAAAAGTGAAGTCAATCTTTGGTTATCAGATTGCTACCATGTATGATTTCTTTATGGTATTCGTCGTAATGTCCGGTGTTGCTTCGTTGATTCTGTTCCTTCTCTCGAAGAAATTACAGAAGATGATGCACGGGGTAGAATAAAAAATCGTATTTTTGCAAGGTTATTTTTAAATTACCGGTTATGGATACCATTCAGATAAAAGACAAATTGTTTACCGTTTCTATTAAGGAACAAGAAATTCAGAAAGAAGTGATTCGCGTAGCGAACGAAATTAACCGCGATTTAGCAGGTAAGAATCCGCTTTTCCTTAGTGTGTTGAACGGTTCGTTCATGTTTACCGCTGATTTACTGAAGCACATCACCATCCCTTGTGAAATCTCATTTGTGAAGTTGGCGTCTTATCAGGGCATCACTTCCACCGGAGTGATTAAAGAGGTAATCGGCCTGAATGAAGACATTGCCGGACGTACCATTGTGATCGTAGAAGATATCGTAGACACAGGACTGACGATGCAGCGACTGCTCGAAACATTAGGTACACGCAATCCCGAAGCTATTCATATCGCTTCTCTGTTGGTGAAACCTGAAAAGCTCAAGGTAAACCTCAACATTGAATATGTAGCGATGGAAATCCCGAACGACTTTATCGTAGGTTACGGGCTGGATTATGATGGTTTCGGACGTAATTATCCCGATATTTATACAGTAGTAGATTAATATTAAATAGGTACCAGTTTAAATGGTAAATAGTAAATCGTTAAATTGTAAATAACAAAATGTTGAACATCGTAATTTTCGGTGCTCCGGGTTCAGGAAAAGGAACACAGAGCGAACGTATCGTAGAAAAGTATGGAATCAATCACATCTCGACAGGAGATGTATTGCGTGCTGAAATCAAGAATGGCACAGAACTGGGTAAAACAGCTAAAGGTTACATCGACCAAGGTCAATTGATTCCTGATGAATTAATGATTGATATTCTGGCAAGCGTATTCGACAGCTTCAAAGATAGCAAAGGGGTAATTTTCGACGGTTTCCCAAGAACAATTGCACAGGCAGAAGCATTAAAGAAAATGTTGGCAGAAAGAGGACAGGACGTTTCTGTAATGGTTGATTTGGATGTTCCGGAAGAAGAACTGATGGTACGTCTTATTAAACGTGGCAAGGATTCCGGTCGTGCTGATGATAACGAAGAAACAATCAAGAAACGTCTGCATGTATATCATTCACAGACTGCTCCACTGATCGACTGGTACAAGAACGAAAAGAAATACCAACACATCAACGGCTTGGGTACTATGGAAGGTATCTTCGCTGAAATCTGCGAAGCAGTAGATAAATTGTAATAATACAATATTATAAATAAATAAGTCAGTAGCCGGAGTGTTCTAATTAACTGCTCTAACTACTGACTACTTTAACTTTTTAAAAAATATGGCTGAATCGAATTTTGTTGATTACGTAAAGATATACTGTCGCTCGGGCAAGGGCGGAAGAGGCTCTACGCACATGAGGCGCGAGAAATATTGTCCTAACGGAGGTCCCGACGGGGGCGATGGTGGAAGAGGAGGTCATATCATCTTGCGCGGTAACCGTAATTACTGGACATTGCTGCACTTGAAGTATGACCGTCACGCAATGGCCGGTCATGGTGAATCGGGGAGCAAAGGACGTAGTTTCGGAAAAGACGGTGCGGATAAAATAATAGAAGTACCCTGCGGAACGGTAGTTTATAATGCCGAGACAGGGGAGTATCTTTGTGACGTAACAGAAGACGGACAGGAAGTGATTTTGCTCAAAGGCGGTCGCGGCGGTCAGGGTAACTGGCATTTCAAGACGGCCACCCGTCAGGCTCCGCGTTTTGCGCAGCCGGGAGAGCCGATGCAGGAAATGACCGTTATCATGGAGCTGAAACTGCTTGCCGATGTCGGTCTGGTAGGTTTCCCGAATGCGGGAAAGTCAACTTTGCTTTCTTCCATTTCGGCTGCCAAACCGAAAATTGCCGATTATCCGTTTACTACGCTCGAGCCCAACTTGGGTATCGTTTCCTATCACGGTGGAAAATCCTTTGTGATGGCGGACATACCGGGTATTATCGAAGGTGCTAGCCAGGGGAAAGGTTTGGGACTGCGTTTCTTGCGTCATATCGAGCGTAATTCATTACTGCTGTTTATGGTTCCGGCAGACAGCGACGACATTCGTAAAGAATATGAAGTCTTGCTGAACGAACTGCGTACCTTCAATCCTGAAATGTTGGACAAGCAACGTGTGTTGGCTGTCACCAAGAGTGATATGCTCGATCAGGAGTTGATGGACGAGATTGAACCTACATTGCCGGAAGGCATTCCACATGTATTCATATCTTCTGTTTCCGGTTTGGGTATCTCGGTGTTGAAAGACATCCTTTGGGAAGAACTGAACAAGGAAAGCAATAAAATAGAGGACATCGTTCACCGTCCGAAAGACGTGACCCGTCTGCAACAGGAACTCAAAGACATGGGCGAAGATGAAGACATCGTTTATGAATATGAGGAAGATGGCGACGATGATATCGATTATGAGTACGAAGAAGATTGGGAAGAAGAATGATTTCTCTTACAAAACATAACGAGTTGAAGGGATATAAGTCATTAGATGCATATCCCGAAGTAGCTCATTTCGTAACTACACGTCACGGAGGTATAAGCACCGGAGCTTACGGCTCTTTCAACTGTTCGCCTTATACCAACGACTCATGTGTGAACGTCAATCGCAATCAGAACTGGTTGTTTCAGTGCATGAATCATCAGATAAAGGAATTATTTATTCCTGAACAGAGTCATGGTTGCGCCAGTCTGATTATCAATGAATCATTTTTTAAAGAATCATTGGAAAGGAGACGGCTACTTCTGCGAGGAATGGATGCTTTGATAACGAATGTGCCGGGATATTGCGTTTGTGTCACGACAGCGGATTGTGTTCCTGTATTGCTGTACGACAAAAAACAACACGTTGTGGCTGCCGTTCATGCCGGATGGAAGGGAACGGTGAAGCATATTGTCAGTCATGTGATGGACAACATGACTCAAAAGTTCGGGACGCAAGGCGAAGATGTAATAGCTTGCATCGGGCCGAGCATTTCGCTCGAATCATTTGAAGTAGGCGATGAAGTGTATGATGCTTTTGAAGAAAGCGGTTTCGATATGTCTCTTATTTCTATGAAGAAGAAGGAGACAGGCAAATATCATATTGATTTGTGGGAAGCCAACCGGATTGAATTACTGAATCGCAGAGTGCCTGCAGAGCAGATAGAAGTGGCTGGAATCTGTACCTATATTCATCATGATGAATTCTTCTCCGCACGTAGACTGGGAATAGATTCCGGTCGTACATTGTCGGGAATAATGATTAGAAAGTAATAATTGGTGTCCGTTATTGCAGGACGCTGATGATTGGTTTATGATAAGTTATGTTTGAAATAAAAGTATCTAAAGAAATAAAAGACGCATGTCCGGTTTTTGCCGGAGCCGCTGTGTATGCTGTTGTGAAAAATACAGCTTACAGCGAAGGGCTTTGGCAGGAAATCGACGCTTTTACCAAGCAACTGACTTCCACAACACAGATGGAAGACATCAAACATCAACCCGTTATCTTTGCTACCCGTGAGGCTTATAAACGTTGTGGCAAAGACCCCGGACGTTACCGCCCGTCAGCCGAAGCTCTACGCCGCCGCCTGATGCGTGGAATTCCTTTATATCAGATTGATACGTTGGTAGACCTTATCAACCTTGTGTCTCTTCGTACGGGACATTCGATCGGTGGTTTTGACGCGGACAAAATACAAGGTACGCATCTTGAACTCGGTATCGGCAAAGCAGGAGAACCGTTTGAAGGTATCGGACGCGGGGTATTGAATATCGAAGGATTACCTGTATATCGTGATTCTTTCGGCGGAATCGGAACCCCGACAAGCGACCATGAACGTACGAAGATGGACCTCGAAACTACTCATATCCTAGCCATAGTCAACGGTTATAACGGAAAAGAAGGTTTGCAAGAAGCTGTTGAAATGATACAGACCTTATTAAGAAACTATACAGAATCGGATGGAGGCGAAATCGTATTCTTCGAATAATTAGAATGAGTGCTCTAAGAAAAAAGACATGAAAAACATACTTATCTTACTGACAGTTTTATTATTATTGCCACTGACTGCCGACGGGCAGGATAAATCCTCCTTCTCTGCCCGCGAAATGGCTGATGTACGGGTAGCTACTCCCGGATTATTTGATAAAAGCAATCATATCTATCTGCATTTGGATTCTCTGAAAGACCACGAATATGCTTTTCCATTACCCGGAGGAAAAGTAATCTCTGCCTATGGAACTCGCGGAGGACATTCGGGAACAGACATTAAGACCTGTGCAAAAGATACGATTCGTGCTGCTTTTGATGGAGTGGTGCGTATGTCGAAACCCTATTATGCCTACGGAAATATCGTTGTAATTCGCCACGCTAACGGATTGGAAACACTTTATAGCCACAATTTCAAGAATCTGGTTAAAACTGGTGATGTTGTAAAAGCCGGACAACCTATCGGGCTGACAGGACGTACCGGTCGTGCCACTACCGAACATGTACACTTCGAAACCCGTATTAACGGGCAACATTTTAATCCGAATCTCATTTTTGACTTAAAAGAGAGAACATTGCGGAAAGAATGTATCAAGTGTACCAAGAACGGGAGTAAAATCGTTGTGAAGACTCAAATTCCTGACAATCGGATTGCTCAAAATAAAAAGTAAAGGGCTATCAGTAGTTGATGAATAGCCAGGGGATTATGACAAATTATGGCACAAATTTTATGCAGACAGGTTTGTCTACTTTAATATCTTGCTGTATGTCTGTTAACAGTCCTGTGTTTATGTCTCTTTCATAAACTTGTATTATATTACTGTCTCTGCAAGCAACCAACAAGTATTTACCATTAGGCGTAATGATGAAATTACGTGGATGAATCCCTGTTAGTTGATAGCCTGCTTTCGCCAACATTCCGTTATCCGGGTGAATACTGAATATGGCAATACCATCTGCTTTCAAACGATTGCTGGCATACAGGAATTTTCCATCCGGGCTGATATGAATATCGGCGCTTCCTTGTGCGTTTACCGTATCGGCAGCGATTGTCTGGATCTCTTTTAAATCTCCGTCTTTGTATTCAAAAGCGATTACTGTGCCCGATAACTCATTAATCAGATAGGCGTAATGACCGTTTGGCGAGAAAGTCAGATGGCGGGGACCTGAACCGGCTTTCACTTTAAAGGCAGCAGGCGATCCTTCTTTCAGAAATGCTTCTTTATTCTCTACATTTGCAGCTGGGTTAATGATAAACTTATGTATTTGATCTGTACCCAAGTCATCGGCAAACAAGTATTTACCATCCGGAGTGATACGGACGCAATGCAGATGCGGTTTCTCTTGTCGTTCCTTGTTTACTCCCGTACCTTTGAATTGTATAATATCGGAAGTGGGTAGGAGCGAGCCATCTTTTGCGATAGGGAAAACGGAGATGCTACCACCGCTGTAGTTGGCGGTTATCACATTATTTCCACTGGCGATGATATAACAGGGATCTTCACCTCCCGTTTGCTGTGAATTTAATAGTTGCAAAGTACCTTTTTCTTTATTGAAGGCAAATGCATTGGCGGCAGCTTGCGTATTATTGAATTCACTGACTGCATAGACGAATTTTCCGTCGGCAGATGGAACAAGATAAGAAGGATTTTCAACTTCCGTTTCACTTAACGGAGTAGCTGTCCCGTCTTCTTCGTTGAAGCGGTAGCTATATATCCCTTTACTGGTTCCTGATGTGTAAGTACCCACCAACATGGTTAGTTCGTTTTCCGTTGTATCGGTTGTTTCCATAGGAGTTTTTTTTTTAGAAGTACAGCCACTGATACTGATTCCGAATATGCAAACAGCGGCAAATGCTTTGAATATAGATGTTTTAGATAGATATGTCTTAATCATAAGTAGCTTATTATTGGTTGATTTTTCATGATGCTTTTTCATCTTAAATATAAAATAGCTCCGTAAAGATAGTACTTTGATATAATATTTGCTAACGTCTTCTCGTAAATTAGAAAACATTTCCTATCTTTGCACTCTTGGAAAGCGTTCTAAAACAATCGCTATTCTGTGCGAATAAAAATTTGGGGTTGACTGGATTTGACAGCGGGCAGAAATGGTAGGTAAGCATGCAGTGGGTCGGTAATTTCCACTTAAATATCAGTTATCAAAATTTTATCTGGCGAAACTAATTACGCTCTTGCTGCTTAATCGAATCACAGTAGATTAGCTTAATCCAGGCACTAGGTGCCAGGACGAGACATCACTCGGAAGCTGTTGCTCCGAAGCATTCCGGTTCAGTGGTGCAGTTACATCGGGGATAGTCAAAGGCGGCCTCGCACTTTTGATGAAACTTTAGAGGATAAGGCAGGAATTGATGGCTTTGGTTCTGTTCCTGCACGAAAATTTAGGCAAAGATAAGCATGTAGAAAGCTTATGATTTCCTCGTTTGGACCGGGGTTCGATCCCCCGCAGCTCCACTTTAAATGCTGATTTCTAGTGTTTTATGAGATTTGCACCCCGCTTTACATCCTAATAATGTAAAGCGGGGTGTTTTTGTTTTATTTAATATTTCTATTTTCTGTGATATTCATCTGTTCGTCAATGCGGCTCACCCGAAATTTCTTGGGGGTAACTATTTGTAGCTTTCTTTAAAGTGA